>CAMNII010000019.1 GCA_946540435.1 uncultured Prevotella sp. | reverse complement strand
TTTGCAGCAGTGCCTCCAAGTCACTCTCACGATACAGCACCTTACCACCCAACTTGAAATAAGGAAGGGTGCCGTTGTCCCGATAGTCCTGCAAAGTGCGTCGGCTCACTTTCAACCGATGGGACACCTCCACGTCTGACAAATACCGCTCGCCGTTCAGCAAGGGGCGGTAGTTGCTCGTTACCTTGTCAAACAGGCTCTCAATGTCTTTCATCGACTTCATGGCATCCTCCACGCCATTAGTCCTCAAGGTAATCAATTCATTCACATTGCTCTGTAAATCCATACTCTGCTAGTCTTTTGGGGTTATACTATCTCTTTTTGTTTCGGACTTCTTGCGAGGCTTGCGCCAAACAGCACCCTTCTGCCTGTCTCGGACATCCTTCAAGACTTTGTCCACGTCCTCCTGCTTGTAATAGGTCTTGTGGCTAATCTGCGAATATGCCAGAGTCCCGTTCTTGCCTTGCAAGCATCCTTCGGCCGAGCGGTCACGCAAGGTCTGCAAGGTTCTCTTGCTGATTTTCAGGTTTCGGCATACTTCATCATTATCAAGCCAGTCACCCAGGCACTTGTTAGTACCTCGATTACCCATCTCCGTCAGACGATTGGTGCTCACCATCGTCTTCTTAACAAAGCATTCAGACTGTCCGAAATATGGCCGTCTGAAAATATGAATGCCCGCCATCGGCTGTGATTTGGCGGGCATTTACATATAGTAGGAAACTATTTACTTTATTGTCACGGTTGTGTTCGCAGCAACTGTTGCTTGAACTTCATATCCAGCAGGCATTACAGCTTTTGTGCCAGGAATGAAAATGCATGGCCACACGAAAATCCCTGTCACTACTGCAAGCGGAGTTCTGTTCTTCCCATACACTCTCACGTCAGTATTTGAGAAGAATACAGGTTCTCCATCTGGTAAGTTCAAACTGTTAATGTTGATTACCAAACGCCCTTTTGTTCCTGCGACCGTACTCTTTCTTGCTTCGGCAACTTTCCCTTTCACAAGAGTACCACGTGGAATGGCACACACTCCATCAACATTTACATCCTGAACGACTTGAAAATCCACTGTCTGTCCTTCTGCGACATCGGCTGCTTTTACTTGTTTTACAGACTGGAGAGGAACTATAGTTCCGGCCTTGATAGTCACTTGCTTTTGTGCAAAAGCATGGAAAGACATTACTCCCATTGCAAATAATAAAATTGCTTTTTTCATTTCATTCCGCTTAACCGTGCTGCGTAGGGCTGAGTTAATGATAAATCCAACAAAAATGCGCAGACATTATCTACGCATCACCGAGGTTTACCACAACCTACATCCATCGCAGAAACGCCTGCGCATAAAGCGCACACGCTCCATCATGGATGTTTATGGCTCATTTTATCTGCGAGGTGGTAATTCGGTGATGTTCGAGCCTACTATGTCTTGTGTCCCTTACGAAACACGGTGCAAAAATACAAAAAAGAAAGCATATTTAAAGTCATTTTGCAAAAAAAAATAATAGAAATCTTGTATAATACAGGAAGAAGCATTATATTTGCGTCCGAAAGTATGAAGATTCTCGGATAAGACAGTCCGAATCAAACGATAACAGAACCCGTCGGCATCCCGTAGATCTGCTGGCGGGTCACTTTTTTTATAGACAGCAATGAGCAATCAGAAGCCATGCACGATAGATGAACTATCATGCAATTGTGAATCTCCTATTTGAGAAAGGGTTACTTAAGAAGATTCCTATTACTATTCCCTTCCAACACTTGCATCTGCTGAATAGCAATCTGGTTCAGTTTCACGAGCCTTTCACCCTGTGGTACTCCGTCATTGATAAGCACGGCATTGATATTCTCCATATTCGAAAGGCATATCAATTCGTTGATAGTGGCATAGTCACGGATATTGCCCTTCAAGTCTGGATTTGCCTCTCGCCATTGCTTGGCAGTCATTCCAAACATCGCCACATTCAGCACATCAGCTTCTTCTGCATAGATGATACTGGCCTGTGCAGAAGTGATTTCTTCTGGTATCAGATGGCTCTTGATGGCATCCGTATGGATGCGGTAGTTAATTTTGGAAAGTTCCCTCTTGGCTGTCCATCCCAATAATTCCTGTTCCTTTGCCTTCAAACGTTGAAACTCCATGACAAGGTAAAGGCGGAACTCAACGGAAATCCATGATGCAAACTCGAATGCTATATCGGTTTGGGCAAAGGTTCCTCCATAGCGTCCCGCTTGCGAAACAATCCCAATAGCATTAGTGGCTTCAATCCAACGAGTAGGCGAAAGCGTGAAAGCATTCAAACCTGCCTCTTTTCTAAACCCCTCGAATTCGAGGGGGTTAAAATTGGGGTTGTGAAGAGTCTCCCATATACCAAGAAATTCCACGGTATTGCGGTTACGCATCCAGTTAGCTATAACTCCGTTGGGGTCTGTGGCGTTTTTCTGCCTGGCGATGTCTGTGATGCTAATGTAATCTATACCATCTTTTGAAATAGTCTTGATAGCAACATCTTTAACAATAATCTCATTCTTCTTTGCCATAGAATAGTCTCATTATAAATTATGTGTGCAAAGGTAGCACAAAATCATAAGACTAAAGAAGAGTTAGCGAAAAATCCTCCCAAAGTTTTGTAATCTCATATATTCTGTGTACCTTTGTCCCCGACAATGAGCCATTGATAAAGGCTGGTGGCTCAGCGTTGAGTGCTCTAACAATACGCATATCGCGGAAGAATACGGAAATCAGAAGGTTTCCAGTTCGTAACCCTCAAAAGTGCCTTATCTCTCAAACTTCCGATAACCACAGATAGTTTGAGATTTCCTACAAAGTTACGAAAAAACGAGAGCAGAACAAAATAAATTTACTCTTTTTTTATCCCTGCATTATAGCCGCCCCTTATCAAGGGGCTCTAAATTTGCCGAGTTGGAGTAACTTATCTAAAGTTCTTGCGCTCCGTAGGTGCTCAGGCGCTTCGCGGAGTCCGAAAAACGAGAGCAGAACAAAATAAATTTACTCTTTTTTTATCCCTGCATTATAGCCGCCCCTTATCAAGGGACTCTAAATTTCTCGGGCGTGAAGATTTTATATAAAAAAAGAAAAGAAAAAGAAGGTTTTACAACAAAAAATCGTAACTTTGTGCAATCATAAAAATTTTCACGCTATGAAAGGAAAAAGGAATAAGAGACTCACGAAGAAGCAACTCCAGGAGATGCTGCAAAACCTGTTCTTGTCGCAACCAGAGAAGAAATTCTCATTCAAAGACATCTTCCGCATCTTGAACTTGGACACCCACCCCACCAAGATGCTGGCCATAGAGACCATGGAGGACATGGCATGGGATGACTTCTTGACACCCATCGGCGACACGGCATACAAGCTGAACACCAAGGGACAGGTTCAGGAGGGCTCCTTCATCCGCAAGTCCAACGGCAAGAACTCATTCATACCCGATGACGGCGGACTGCCCATCTTCGTCTCAGAGCGCAACTCCATGTCGGCACTCACCGGCGACCGCGTACGCGTGTCGTTCATGGCCCGACGGCCAAACCATATCAAGGAGGCACAAGTCATCAGTATCATCGAGCGCGCAAAGGACACCTTCGTGGGACGCCTGCACATCGACCACGACGTGGCATTCCTCATCACACAGGAAGACTTCGTCAGCGATGTGCTCATTCCTAAGAAGAAGCTAAAGGGAGGAAAGGAAAACGACAAGGCCGTCGTGCGCATCATCCAATGGCCGGACGACAACCACAAGAACATCGTGGGAGAAGTGGTGGACATCCTCGGAAAGACCGGCGACAACGACGCCGAGATGCACACCATCCTCGCCAAATACGGACTGCCATACAAATACCCCAAGGCCGTTGAGGAAGCAGCAAAGAAAATCTCTGGAGAAATCACCAAGGAAGACCTGGCCGAACGCGAGGACTTCAGGGACACATGGACATGCACCATCGACCCCCACGATGCCAAGGACTTCGACGACGCCCTGTCCGTCAAACCGCTCAAAGGAGGCCTGTGGGAAGTCGGCGTACACATTGCCGACGTGTCACACTACGTCACCGAAGGCTCCATCATCGACAAGGAAGCACAGAAACGCGCCACAAGCGTGTATCTGGTCGACCGTACCATACCCATGCTGCCGGAACACCTCTGCAACTACATCTGCTCCCTAAGACCCGATGAGGACAAGCTATGCTACAGCGTCGTATTCACGCTCGACGACGATGCCTTCGTACGTAACTACCGCATCGTACATACCATCATACGTTCCAATCGCCGCTATGCCTATGAAGAAGCACAGGCTCTGCTCGAGCAGAACGGCGTAGTAGACGGCACCGGACAGCCGGCAAAACCCAAGAACGGGAAATACCAAGGGGAATACGCCGAACAGATATGCACCCTCGACCGGCTGGCAAAGAAACTGCGCGAACGCCGCTTCAAAGAGGGCTCCGTGAAGTTCGAATCGGAAGAGATGCACTTCGATGTCGACGAGAAAGGACGCCCCACACGCTGCTACTTCAAACAGTCGAAAGACGCCAACAAACTCATCGAGGAGTTCATGCTGCTGGCCAACCGCACAGTAGCCGAGCACGTAGGCAAGCCGGGCAAAGGAAAGAAAGCCAAGACGCTACCCTACCGCGTTCACGACAACCCAGACCCGCAAAAGCTGGAGACGCTCCGCGAATATGTCGTACGCTTCGGACTGAAGATGAAGACCGAAGGGACGAATGCTGCATTGGCACGGTCGCTGAACAAACTGATGGACCAGACCGAGGGCATGCCACAACAGAAACTCATCCAGCACGTCGCCCTGCGCGCTATGATGAAAGCAAAATACTCCGTCCACAACATCGGACACTTCGGACTCGCCTTCCCATACTACACGCACTTCACATCGCCTATACGACGATACCCCGACACCATGGTACACCGGCTGCTGACACGCTACGAACAAGGCGGACGGTCGGCTAACGAACGCTACTACGAGGAACTGTGCCAGCACTCCAGCGACATGGAACAGATTGCTGCCAATGCCGAACGGGAGTCTATCAAGTACAAGATGGTGGAATTCATGGGACAATACGTCGGACAGGAATTCGACGCCCATATCTCCGGAATACAGTCGTATGGACTCTACTGCGAGATTGACGACAACCACTGCGAAGGCCTGCTACCCATCCGCGACCTCGCCGGCGACTACTACGAATTCGACGAGAAACGATTCTGTCTGGTAGGACGCAGGACCCACAAGGTCTATAACCTCGGCGACCCCATCCGCATTCGCGTTGCTGCGACCAACCTCGAACGCCGACAGATTGACTTCGCACCCGCCTGAACAGACGTTTTTAGGTACAGAAGAACAGAAGGGCTTTTATAGACAGAAGAACAGACGAACAGAAGTTTTAAAGACATACGAACAGACGAACAGAAGGGCTTTAAAGACAGAAGAACAGAAGAACAGACGGGTTTAAAGACAGAAGAACAGACGAACAGAAGGGCTTTAAAGACAGAAGAACAGAAGAACAGAAGGGTTTAAAGACAGAAGAACAGACGAACAGAAGGATTAATAGACAGAAGAACAGACGAACAGAAGGATTAATTGACAGAAGAACAGACAAACAGAAGTCCAAACAACCAAACAACCAAACAACCAAACAACCAAACAACCAAACATCCAAACAACCAAACAACCAAACATCCAAACAACCAAACAACCAAACGACCAAACGACCAAACAACTAAACGACTAAACAACCAAACGACCAAACAACCAGACGGCTTCTGGATGTCGTCTGTGATGGCAGTATGGAGGCTGGGATTCAGAAGCGAAGGCCGACGAAGGCGCGAGTCCTCCATTTGGAGTTTCTGATTGCCAGTCGGTCGTCATCGCCGATATTCGAGAAGGTGTAGACCATCGACAATCCCACGAAATAATTGTCGAAGGAGTGGACGAAAGCTCCCCTTCCTGTCACAATGACTTCGGGAAACCTGTTGTGCATGGTCTGTCGCTCATCATTCAGATAGAAACGGTTGTGGGAATAGCAGATAAACGTGGGCATAGCTGAAAGATGCAACAGCCACCTGTTAGGCAAGACAAGATTATAGCCGTAGCCGGCTCCCAAGGCGAAATTACCGACACTTAGCCGCGCATTGGAGTTCCCGATTTCTGCTATGGCACGTGTCCTCACGCTTTGTCCCTGATAAGATGCGCCAATCATGAAGCTGCCGGCAGAACGTTGCTGGATATACGACTGCGAAAAGGCTGCCGGATAGGAGAAACGGCGATAGTTGAAAGCATAATAGGCGTTGACATTCAAAGTCTTCATGGTGAGCATGTCGTGAGGAAGGTCGGCCTTCTCGCCCCAGAAGTCTTCGGGCAGGAAGATGCCCTTGGGACGCTCGGTGACGCCCTCCTCGCTGAAGCGTATCCAACCTGTAAAGGTCTTTGCACGCTGGTAGATGATGTCAAAGCCAAAGCGGTTGCCATAGGAATTCACATTGATCTCATAGTCTTTATAGCGGCCAAGCAGCAGACCGGGGTTGACGGCCAAGCCGAGCGACAATCCTTTATAGGATGCTGCGAAATTCAGCGTATTCTTGAAGTCGGCATCCTCATGGGCTTCAAAGAGCCGGTTCCCCATCTGCCCAGTCACATCGACGGCGGCACCGGAGACGTTTCCGAGCAACTTGAGCGTCCATTTGGTTGGTGGACGTACGATGTAGGCCGTATCGATGTCCGCTCCATAGTAACGACGGCTGAGCAGGCTGTCGGCTTGCTGCAACAGATGCATTGCGCCGCTGAAGACATCCTGGGCGGTGGCACCGGCAGCGACCGGGAGCATGAGCAGCGTGATGGCTACCCGCAAGACTGTCGTATGGCCTATCGTTATCATTATCCGCACTTCCTATATATACGTATATATTATTTACATTCTCGTACCTCTTGCCACAATATAGATGATGACGGGAGCGCCGAGCAATGGCGTGACGGCATTCAAGGGGATGATGCCACGGCTTCCTGGCAGCAGACAGATGACATTACACAATAGTGCAACGGCACTGCCGAGCAGGATCGTGGCCGGAAGGAGCAAACGGTGGTTGGAGGTGGCAAAGAGCAGCCGCGCCACATGTGGAACGGCCAGTCCTATGAATGCTATCGGTCCGCAGAAGGCCGTGGTGACAGCTGTCAGCACACTGGTCAGGAAGAGGACGAGACGGCGCATCCGACGGGTGTCCACGCCAAGGTTGCGGGCGTAACTGTCGCCGATGAGGAGTGCGTTGAGTGGCTTTACCATCAGCAGGACGACGATGAGCGGAAGTGCTGTTGACGTAACGAAGACGGGTAGCAGCCGCATGGATACGCCTCCGAAGTTTCCCAGCCCCCACAACATATACGACCGCACGCCTTCCTCCGTAGCGGCGAAGTTAAGCAGGGAGACGACCGATGATACGACAAATCCCGTCATGATGCCCACAATGAGTAGCATGACGGGATTTTTGACTCGCAAGGAAAAGAACATGATGATGGCGGTGACGGCCAATGCTCCTGCCAGTGCAGCAGAGAGGATGGCTGCATAGCCGGTGAGTGTGGCGGCTACGACAGACACCTGTCCTCCCATGGCAAGCATGACCAATGCCACACCGAGGCTTGCTCCGCTGCTGATACCGAAGATGTCGGGGCCGGCCAAAGGGTTACGGAAAGTGGTCTGCAGGAGCAGTCCGCTCACGGCAAGTGCTGCTCCGGCAAAGAGGGCTGTCACGGCTTGTGGCAGCCGGTTCTCAAGGATGATGAATCTCCATGTCTCTTTCACTTCTCCCTGGCCTGTGAGAATGTGGGCAATGTCAGCGAGGGGTATGCTCACGGCGCCCACCATCAGACTCACGGCGAAGAGGATGGCGATGGAGACAGCCAGAAAGGCTATCGTTGTCAGACGATGCCTGCTCCGTGACATTTCTTGAATTTCTTTCCTGAGCCGCAGGGGCATGGGTCGTTGGGGCCGGGGAGCTTATCCTTGATGAGGGGTACACGGTTGCGCTGGGCGGCCTGTGCACGGGTGTCGTGCTGCTGGGCGGCCCGCTGTCCCGGGTCGGTGAGATCGTCTTTCTGCTCGTTATAGCGTTGCGAACGCTGTTCGGGAGCAGCCTCGCGCACCTCCTGCTGCATCTCGGGTATCTGTCCGCGCATGAGGATGGAGGCGATACGGTTGTTCATGTCGTCGATCATCTCGTCCCAGAGTTTTGCACTCTCGAGCTTGAAGATGAGCAACGGGTCTTTCTGCTCGTAGGACGCGTTCTGCACGGAGTGGCGCAGCTCGTCGAGCTGTCGGAGGTTCTCCTTCCAGTCGTCATCGATATGGTGGAGCAGGATGACTTTCTCGAATTGCTTGACGACATCCTTGCCTTCGCTATCGTAAGCATCTTTCAAGTTGCATGGGATGTTGTAGACGCGTTTGCCATCGGTGACGGGCACCATGATGCGTTCGAAGCGCGATCCTTGGTTCTCGTAAACGTCTTTGATGACTGGCCATGCGATGCTCTGTATGCGCTCGGTCTTGCGGGTGAAGTTACCCATTGCCATCTGGAAGGCTTTTTCTTCGAGTTCTTCCGGGCGAACGGTATTGAATTCCTGTTCGGTGAACGGGCATTCCATAGCGAGTACCTTAAGGAATGCTTCGCGGCAGCCTACGTAGTCGTTGTTGGAAATGATATTGACGACGCGGTCCCAGATGATGTTGGCGATATCCATTCCTATGCGCTCACCCATGAGGGCATGGCGCCGCTTCTCGTAGATGACGGTACGCTGCTTGTTCATCACGTCGTCGTATTCGAGCAGGTGCTTACGGATGCCGAAGTTGTTTTCTTCGACTTTCTTCTGTGCACGCTCGATGTTCTTCGACATCCAGGGGTGTTCGATAACCTCACCTTCCTGAATACCCAGACGGTCCATCACGCTGGCGATACGTTCTGATCCGAAGAGGCGCATGAGTTTATCTTCGAGCGACACGTAGAAGACGGAAGAACCGGGGTCGCCCTGTCGTCCGGCACGTCCGCGCAGCTGT
This sequence comes from uncultured Prevotella sp., assembly GCA_946540435.1. Classification (GTDB taxonomy): domain Bacteria; phylum Bacteroidota; class Bacteroidia; order Bacteroidales; family Bacteroidaceae; genus Prevotella. Next base: position 34,175 of record CAMNII010000019.1, on the reverse strand, counting down.
CTGTCGACGCGTCGGCTCTCATGGCGCTCGGTACCGATGATGGCAAGTCCTCCGGCTGCTTTCACTTCGTCGGAGAGCTTGATATCGGTTCCGCGGCCAGCCATATTGGTGGCGATGGTGACAGCTCCGAGCAGCCGTTCTTCCTCCCTGATATAGGAGGCTGCCGGCGCATCGCCCATCTGCGGATGCTTTGAGGCGTGGTCCTGCGCAATGAGGGTTTCCTGGTATTTCGTTGCCGACAGTTTGTCACTGAAGGCTCGTCCGTCGCTGGTGGTGAACACCTTGCCCGGTGTGCTTTGTCCGGCATTGGCCACGATGTCGGCTTCTTTCTGATGAAGCTTGGCATTGAGCACCTGATGCGGGATGTTGCGTATCTTGAGCATACGGGAGAGGAGCTCGGAGATCTCGACGGAGGTGGTGCCGACGAGTGTCGGACGTCCCTCATTGCGCATCTTCATGATTTCGTCGATGACGGCGGCGTATTTCTCGCGTGCCGTCTTGTAGATGCGGTCGTCCTGGTCGTGGCGGATGACGGGGCGGTTGGTGGGTATCTCGACGACATCGAGCTTGTAGATGTCCCAGAATTCTCCGGCCTCTGTCGATGCCGTACCGGTCATACCTGCAAGCTTATGGTACATGCGGAAGTAGTTCTGCAGGGTGATGGTGGCGAAGGTCTGTGTGGCGGCCTCTACCTTGACGTGCTCCTTGGCTTCTACGGCCTGGTGCAGTCCGTCGCTCCATCGGCGTCCTTCCATGATACGACCGGTCTGCTCGTCGACGATTTTCACTTCGCCGTCGATGACGACGTATTCATCATCCTTGTTGAACATGCAGTAGGCCTTGAGGAGCTGCTGCAGGGTATGTACACGTTCGCTCTGCACACCGTAGTGGCTGAGGAGTTCGTCCTTGCGGTTCATGCGGTCTTCCTCGGAGAGAGTCTGGTCGGCTTCGAGGGCAGAGAGCTGTCCTGCGATGTCGGGCAGCACGAAGAGGTTGGCATCGTTAACCTGGTCGGCAAGCCATGCGGTTCCTTTGTCGGTGAGGTCGCATGAGTTGAGTTTCTCGTCGACGACGAAGTAAAGGGGCTCTACGGCCTTTGGCATCTCGCGGTTGTTGTTCTGCATGTAGTACTCTTCGGTCTTGAGCATACCGGCTTTGATGCCTTCTTCGGAGAGGTATTTGATGAGCGGCTTGTTCTTGGGCAGTGCCTTATGGGAGCGGAAGAGAGCAAGGAAGCCTTCTTCGGTGAGCTTCTGGTCGTCTTTCTCCTGTCCTTCGGTGATTTTCTGCTTGGCCTCGGCAAGGTATTGGGTAGCGAGCTGACGCTGTACACCGACGAGGCGTTCCACGAGCGGCTGGTACTCTTCGAACATCTGGTCGTCGCCTTTGGGTACGGGACCGGAGATGATAAGGGGCGTACGGGCATCATCGATGAGCACGGAGTCTACCTCGTCGACGATGGCGTAGTTATGGCGTCGCTGCACGAGGTCGGCAGGAGAGATGGCCATGTTGTCGCGCAGGTAGTCGAAACCGAATTCGTTGTTGGTTCCGAAGGTGATGTCGGCCTCGTAGGCACGGCGGCGCTCGGGCGAGTTGGGCTTATGCTTGTCGATGCAGTCGACGCTGAGTCCGTTGAACATATAAAGCGGTCCCATCCATTCGGAGTCACGCTTGGCCAGATAGTCGTTCACGGTGACGACATGTACACCGTTGCCTGTCAGCGCATTGAGGAAGACGGGCAGCGTAGCGACGAGGGTCTTACCTTCACCTGTTGCCATTTCTGCGATTTTTCCCTGATGGAGGACTACGCCGCCGAAGAGCTGCACGTCGTAGTGTATCATTTCCCATTTCAGGTCGTTGCCGCCTGCCGTCCAGTGGTTGTGGTAGATGGCTTTGTCGCCGTCGATGGTGATGAAGTCTTTGCGGGGGTCGGCGGCCAGCTCACGGTCGAAGTCAGTGGCGGTGACGACGGTCTCTTCGTTCTCGGCAAACCGACGGGCGGTGTCCTTGACGATGCTGAAAGCAACGGGCATGACCTCGTCGAGTGCTTTCTCGTAGATATCGAGTGCTTCCTTGTCGAGTTTGTCAATCTGGTTGAAGATGGCCTCGCGCTCGTCGAGCGGAGTGTCTTCGATGGTGGCCTTGAGTTCGGCAATGCGGTCGACTTGCTCCTTTGCCGATGACTGCACGTACTGCTGTATTTCCTTTGTGCGGGCACGCAGCTCATCGTTGCTCAGTGCCCGTATCTCGGGATATACGGCTTTCACCTGCTCTACAAAGGGTTGGATAAGTTTCATGTCGCGAGCGGACTTGTCGCCGAACAACGACTTGAGGATTTTGTTGAAATTCATTGTTTCTATCTGTTGTTTTTATTTTCAATTAAAGATGTACGTACCTTATTCTATGCGATAAGGCATGCAAAGTTACGAAGAAAATGTGAAAAGCCGCTCTTTTTCCACATATATTTAGGTCTTATTAAACCTTTGGCCAAGCGAATGGATGCTTTTGACCTGACCAAAGGATGCTTTTGACCTGACCAAAGGATGCTTTTGACAAGGCCAAAGGATGCTTTTGACAAGGCCAAAGGATACTTTTGACAAGGCCAAAGGATGTTTTGAGCTTCAAGACAACCTTTAGGGGACTTGTCAAAAGAGCGGCGCCTCTTTGCAGGCGTTTGGAGCCCGTATCTGAATAGCTTTGGCTATTGTTGGTGCGATACGGTCGACGGCGACGGGGGTATTGACATGCTCGGCCTTCGTTCCGGCTCCATAGAATATGATGGGGAAGGGAACGAACTGTGAGCGCCAGGTATAGCTTTCGTTGCGGTCTTCATTAACCAGCTGCCAGCCTGGAGCAATCTCAACGAGCAGGTCGCCGCTGATAGCAGGCGTATAAGGACTTTCCCTCACTTCGCGAACACCAGAATTCTGCACAAGGAACTCTTTCGCCCTTGACACCACATCGGTATAGCTGATGTGCTGGTTTTCGATAAGCTTCCGGTTGAGGAAAATCTGATTATGGAAGCAGGTCTCCACATACATTCCCCGACCATAGATGGCAGAAAGGTACATATTGAGGAGATTGGCTGTGCGGTTGATATAGAAGGTCCCTGTCGGGATACGATATTTGGCATAGTCTGTAGGGGGCTCGTCGGCATAGCCGGTACTGGTAAGGACGAAAAGCACCTTGTCGCTACCGACCTTCTCCTCGACGGCCGAGACGAGGCGTCCAAGGGTCTTGTCAAGCGAGACGTACACGGTTTCCATCTCGGTCTGCCATTTTGTCTTATATTCTCCTTTAGCCGAAAAGGTCACGGCAAGGTAGTCGGTCACCTGGTCGCGCCCCATCGCGTTGCCATCGATGCAGGCCAGCGCAAGAGAACACACATCATCATTACCCGCCCCCTTTGCTGATGCGGGCTGCTGGGTGGCATTGCGATAGCTTTTCAGCCATTGCATGGCATTGGCCGAATAATAGTCGGAGGTCAGCCACATACCACTCTTCTCATCCTTCCAGAAAGCACCGTCGGCGGCATGCCCGGCCGACAGAATGGCAGCATCGATACGCTCTGCCACACCATACACCAATGACGAGCCGCCTGTGCTCACCTTCAGCTCGTCGCTGATGGTGCTGGTGGCGATGTGCTTGGGCGAAGCGAAGTAGTCTGCATCGTCAACACAGAAGATGGTACGCAGATTGGAGCGGTCGAGCCATCGCGCCGCCGGGATGTTATGATAGTAGGGCGTGGTGCCGGTGGCAATGCTGACGATGGCCGACGCCTGGTCGACAGGCGAGAAGGGATAAGCCACCGTCTCATAGACACGGCCTTCACGCAGCAGTTTCTTGAAGCCGCCTTCCGAATAGAGCGGCGAGAAGTGCTCTATATAGTCCGTGCGCAGTTGGTCAATAGCAATGCTCACCACCAGTCGGGGAGCAGGCTGTAACGACTGGGCGGCAGCCGTAGCAGAAAGGGTGACCATCAATGCGGTCAGGATTCTTCTATTCATCATGTAAACTTAATATTCTTATAACATCGTATCAGCAAACATAATGCCAAAATATTGGTTCCCTCGGCATAACGCTGAACAAAATTTCCCAGGAAGAACAGCAGGAGGCTGAAGGCAAAGACTTTCCAGAACCAATGGCAGCGCCCCGCCCGCTCATTCCGCAGCACGGGATAGAGAAGGATGAGAGCCAACGGATTGAAAAGCAGTATCTGCAGGTTCTGCTGAACGGTGGGATGCTCGGAAAACAGCATGGCCGTAAGAACCAGTCCACCCAGCCCGACGGCCAGCAACAGGATGGCGTCGTAAAGCATATAGCAGCGCTTGGAGCGGATTTCCACACCTGTAAGCAGAAGCGTGAGCAGCAACAGCGACAGGGCAACGACGGACGGCGACGGCATGCGCTCTGCAGATGGAGTCTCACGCGCTTCGAGCAGCATCGCCGCCGAGGCGACAAGCGGACGGGTGGCACCGTCGCGGGTGATGGTTGCCGCACTGTAATAGTCCCGAAGGTCCATAGGCAGGAACAGCTGCTTTGCCAGACTGATCGGACGGTCGGCCTTCCAGCCCAGCAGCAGGTCGTTGCCCAGCCGGGCCCAGCGGCGATGTCCGTTATATACATGTACAGCCTCACGATAGGTCACTGGATAGGCCTTACTCTCCAACGTATCGGCCCTTGTCACGTTCAGATGGCTGACAACCATCTGGTCGGCACGTGTCGTACAGTTGTCGTAGAAATAATTATAGCGATAGTAGCGGTTCTCTGGTTTGTCGTTCTCCTTCAAAGCAGCGATGATGTCGGCCTTCTCCTGGGCTGTGAGATTGAGCACCTGCTCATACACCATCCGTCCCTCATCCTCATACTCCTCAAGGAAGAATTCCATCGGCTCCAGTCCCATCCGGTAGTCGGTCTTCCCGAAGACAAAACGCAGCACGAAATACGGCTGGTGAAAGGAAAAAAGGCCCCAGTTAGCAACAACATCATCGAAAACTATCGGATTGCCGTCTCTGTCGTAGAAGATGAATGGAGAGCCCTTCACACGCAATGCCGTATGGCCATACAGCTCATATGCCAGACGCCCCGGGCCGCATGTCAGCAGGCTGATGTCCACGGAGTCCACTCCTGCCGTCGCCACGCTGTCAACAGCCTGCGCCCTCAGAGAGGCGGAAGGTGTTAAAGAGCATAAAAAAACAAAAAAAGATACCTTAAAAATCCATTCAAAACGTTTCATGATGCAAAATTAGTATATATTTTGCACTTTTCATGCTTTTAATTCGAAATTTTTCAATAATTTTGCACGCTGAAAGTAAAGTCATTACCACACGCGCATAAGACATTATTATATATTATATGAAAATAAAGCATGCTGTAATAGCACTGATAGCCATAGCAACCGCCCAGGGTGCATACGCCCAGGGGGGTACCAACTCACCCTATAGCCAATACGGATTAGGCGCACTGCACGACGGAGCGACAAGCTTCAACCGAGGCATGAACGGACTGGGAATAGCCTTCCGAGGCGGACCCATCGTCAATCCCCTCAACCCTGCATCCTACTCCGCCATCGACTCGCTCACCTTCATCTTCGACGTGGGAATGTCAGGACAGATCACCAACTTCGAGCAAAACAACAAACGCATCAATGCCAACAACGCCTCCATTGAATATGCAGTAGCATCCTTCAGGGCATTCAGACACGTCGGCATGAGCTTCGGACTGCTGCCCTACTCCACCATCGGATACAACTACTCTAACAGCGAGACCATCAGTCCCGCACTCGGCGCCGCAACAACAACCTACACCAACGCGTACAACGGCAGCGGAGGACTCCACCAGGCCTACATCGGCATAGCATGGGAACCGCTGAAAGGACTCTCGGCAGGTGCCAACATCGCATACCTCTGGGGTAGCATCAGCCGCTCTGTCATCAACTCATACAGCACGAACACCGTCAACACCCTCTCGAAATACTACGACGCACAAGTGCGAAACTACAAAGCCGACTTCGGACTGCAATACCAACTCAACATCGGAAAAAGCGACGCACTGACCGTCGGCCTCACCTACAGTCCCGGCCATAACCTCAAGGCCGACCCGCAATGTCTCATCATCTCCAAAAACGCAGAGAGCGGCGTCGCCGACACCACACGATACACCATCGACAACGGGCTCGCCATTGCCGACACCTATGGCGCCGGACTCTCCTATCAGCACGGCGGAAAGTGGAGAGTGGGAGCCGACTACCAGGTGCAGAAGTGGGAAAACATCGCATTCCCCGTATACAACGAAGGCACGCAGACACGCTACACCCTCTCCGAGAAATACTTCCAAAACCGTACGAGGATAACCCTTGGCGGAGAGTACTGCCCCGACGAACTCAGCAGAAACTACTTCAAGCGAATGAGATACAGAGTCGGTGCATCATACACGTCGCCCCAACTCAACATCAACCAAGCCGACGGACCTAAGGAGATATCCGTCAGCGCAGGTTTCTCCTTCCCCATCACAGGCATGTACCGCCGACGCTCCCACCTCAACATCTCTGCACAGTGGGCACGTCAGGAAGCCAAGGGCATGATCAAGGAAAACACCTTCCGGCTGAACATAGGACTAACATTCAACGAACGATGGTTCGCCAAGTGGAAAGTAGAATAATGTCACGACACCTCACACCAGCCATACTACTGTCCACCATCATGCTGGCCACCCTGCTCTCCTCATGCAGAAAGCAGAAAGAACACACCGCACCGGCCATACTCGAAAAAGACTCCGTAGCCATGATGACAACCTACGGCGTCAACACGCTTATCTCTGACTCAGGAATCATCAAATATCGAATCGTGGCCGAACGATGGGAAGTGAACGACAAAGTCAACCCCTCACGCTCCATCTTCGAGAAAGGACTCTTCCTCACACAATTCGACGAGAAATTCCACATACAAGCCTACATCCAGTGCGACACCGCATATAACTACGACAAGCAGAAACTCTGGGAACTGCGCGGAAGAGTGAGGATACTCACGAAAGACGGACTCAGATACTACAGTGAGCAACTCTTCTGGGACGAACGCCGCCACGAGCTGTACTCACACGTACATTCCCGACTCGTCACACCTGAGCGCGACCTCGAAGGAAGCTACTTCCGTAGCGACGAATATATGACCAACTACTACGTCAGCAACTCGAAAGGCTCGTTCGAGAAGGACGACTTCCAAGACGACGAAGAAGAAAAAGAACAGACGTCCGACGAGCAAAAAGCAACCATCAGACAGCCGGCACAGCCGCAACGGCGCAACAGCTGACCACAGACGCAAAAGAGAAAGGAACAACAAAAGTGGAACAGACACAACTACCACTCATCATCAGCATACTCATCACGCTGGTCTTCTCAGCATTCTTCTCAGGAATGGAGATCGCCTTCGTGTCAAGCAACCGCATGCTTGCAGAAGTAGAAAAAGAACGGCACGGAGTATCACAGAAAATCATCTCCATCTTCTACCGCCACCCCAACGCCTTCGTCAGCACCATGCTCGTGGGCAACAACATCGTACTCGTCGTATACGGCATCCTCTTCGCCCGGCTATTCGACCAGACACTCTTCCAAGCCTTCTCAGGAGGAACACGCGTCTTTCTCGACACCATTGTGTCGACCATCATCGTGCTCTTCACAGGAGAATTCCTTCCAAAGACACTCTTTAAGAACAATCCCAACCGACTGCTCAACATCTTCGCACCACTCGCCTACCTCTTCTACATCATCCTCTGGCCCATCAGCAAATTCTCAACATTCCTCGCAAAGATACTTCTCCGAAGCATCGGCATACGGATGCAGAAAGAAGACGAAGAAGAAGGATTCTCGAAAGTAGACCTTGACTACCTCGTCCAGACCAGCATCGATAACGCACGCAACGAGGAGGAAATAGAAGACGAAGTACGCATCTTCCAAAACGCACTCGAGTTCCAAGACACCAAAGTGCGCGACTGCATGATACCGCGAACAGAAATCAATGCCGTCGACACCAACTCCACACTCGAAGAGCTGCGACAGAAATTTATCGAAAGCGGGAACAGCAAGATCATCGTCTACGACGAAGACATCGACCATATCGTAGGATACATCCACAGCTCAGAACTGTTCCGGTCGCCCGACGACTGGCGGAAAAACGTACGCACCATGCCCTTCGTGCCGGAGACCATGGCCGCCCAGAAACTCATGAAAATACTCCTGCAACAGAAAAAAAGCATCGGAGTCGTCGTCGATGAATTCGGAGGAACAAGCGGCATCGTTTCGCTCGAAGACATCGTCGAAGAAATATTCGGCGACATCGAAGACGAGCACGACAGCGCCAAATACATCGCCAAGAAAACCGACGACGGAGAATACGTCCTCTCCGCACGACTCGAAATCGACAAAGTCAACGAACTCTTCGACCTCGACCTTCCGGAAAGCGACGAATATATGACCGTCGGAGGACTCATCCTCTACGAATACCAAAGCTTCCCCAAAGTCAACGAAGTCGTCAACATCAACCACTTCCAATTCAAGATATTGAAGAATACAAGCACGAAAATAGAGCTCGTCAAACTAAAAGTGAACCCATAAAAGAAAATTTTAAGAAAAAACTTCACGTATTTGGCGCTTTTTTTGTACTTTTGCAGGCTGAATGAATAGAAACAAATAAAAAACAAATAAAAAAAGAAAAATTAAATGGCAGCAATTGGAAAAATCAGAAGCTGGGGCCCCATCCTCGTAGCAGTGATTGGTTTCGCCCTCTTTGCATTCATTGCAGGTGATTTAGCTAAATCGTGCGATGCACTAAGAAACGAAAAAGTAAACCAAGTCGGTAAAGTACTCGGAGAGAAAGTATCAGCACAAGACTTCAGCGAACTTGTCAACGAATACACCGAAATCATCAAGATCCAGCAGGGACAAGACAACCTCAGCGGAGACCAGATGAACCAAGTCAGAGACATGGTATGGCAGACCTACATCCAGAACAAAATCGTTGAAGAGGAAAGCGAAAAGCTCGGCCTCACCGTCACCGACAAAGAAATGGAGAACATGCTCAACCAGGGAACCAATCCCCTCCTTCTCTCCACACCCTTCGTCAACCAGCAGACCGGACGTTTCGACGCCAACAACCTCAAACTCTTCCTTGCACGCTATGCACAGGAGAAGAAAGCCGGTAACATCAGCGAAGAGTCACGTCAGCTCTACAAATACTGGACATTCATGGAGAAATCCATTCGCGACCAGCTCCTCGCACAGAAGTATCAGAACCTCTTCACCCACAGCATCCTCTCCAACCCCATAGAGGCACAGATGGCTATCAACGATGCAGCCAACGAGAGCACAGCCGAACTGGCCATTCTCCCCTACAGCAGCATCGCCGACGACCAGGCTGAGCCCACCGAAGCAGAGATGAAAGCCAAGTACGAAGAAGTGAAAGACATCTTCAAGACTTTCGTTGAGAGCCGCGACATCCGCTACGTCGACGTCACCGTCGAGCCCAACGCCGACGACCGCAACGCCCTGCGCAAGCAGTTCGACGAATGGCAGGCAGCCATGACCGAAGCTACCGACCCCAACGAAGTCGTACGCAAGAGCTCATCAGAAATTCCCTACCTCGCGGTACCCGTGCTCAAGACAGCATTCCCCGGCGACGTTGCCAGCCGTCTCGACTCCATCGCCGTCGGCCAGACAACCAAAGTCATTGAGACAGGAAACACGCTGAACATCATCCGCCTCATTGCCAAGCAGCAGCTGCCCGACTCCGTGCAGTACCGGCAGATCTACGTCACCGCTGAGGACGCCGAGACCATCAATACCAAGGCCGACTCCATCATCAACGCCATCAAGGCCGGCGGCGACTTCGAGACCATCGCAAAGGCCTACGGACAGGCTGGACAGAAGCAGTGGATCACCACTCGCGACTACCAGAATGCCTCATCCTACGACAACGACACCAAGACCCTTCTGCGCGACCTCAACAACATGTCGGCAGGAGAGATCCGCACCATCAAGCAGCCCAACGTGACACTCATCACCCAGGTCACCGACCGCCGCGCAATGGTCACCAAATACACCGCTGCCGTAGTACGCAAGAACTACGAATTCTCCAACGACACCTATCGCAACGCCTATAACCGCTTCAGCTCCTTCGTCAGCGCTACCAAGTCAGCTGAGACTCTCGAAGAGAATGCCAAGAACAACGGGTATACCGTTCGCGAGCTCAAGGACATCACCACCGGAGTGCATCAGGTAGCCAACATCCATGAGACACGCGACGCCCTGAAGTGGATCTTCGAGGCCAAGGAAGGCGAGATCTCACCGCTCTATGAGTGCGGAGACAACAACCACCTCCTCGTCGTCGTCCTCGACAAGATCAACAAGGCCGGCTATCGTCCCATCAACGACCAGCAGGTGAAAGACTACGTACGCACCGAAGTCCTCAAGGACAAGAAAGCCCAGCTGCTCATGGCTAAGCTCGAAGGCGTAAAGACCATCGAAGAGGCAGCCAAGATCGAAGGTGCCAAAGTCGATACCATCAAGCAGGTCACCTTCCAGGCTCCCGTCTACCTTCCCACAGCAGGCAGCGAGCCCGTACTCAGTGGCGTCGTAGCAGCAACAGCCGTTGGCAACGTAGCAGCACCCGTCAAGGGTAACAACGGTGTATACCTCGTCAAGGTAACCGAGCAGAAGCCTCTTGAGAAACCCGCTACCGACATCAAGGCACAGGAGCAGACACTCCGCCAGCGTGCCCTGCAGAACGCCGGTTCGTTCTTCAACGAGCTCTACCTCAACGCAAACGTGACAGACAACCGCTACCTGTTCTTCTAATCAGGCAGCAGCTGTCCACCCTTTCAGACAGACGAACATCACGGGTAATACCCAAGAACAATAACAGGCCGGAGGGCTTCACACACGCAGAACGTGGTGAAGCCCTCCGGTTCTTTTTTGCAGAAAGAAAAACACGTAATTACTTTGTTGTTTCCACGACTATTCGTAACTTTGCACACATGGAAAGGAAAAACGTAGCACTGGTATTATCAAGCGGAGGAGCCAGAGGCCTGGCACACATCGGAGCCATAGAGGAGATTGAGGCGCAAGGCTACCATATCACCTCTGTTGCCGGATGCTCCATGGGAGCACTCATCGGCGGCATCTATGCAGCAGGGAAACTCAAGGAATTCCGTGAATGGATGAAGACCATCGACCGGAAGAAGATGCTGGAGCTCACCGACTTCTCCTTCAGCATCAACCACCTTGTCAAAGGCTCGCGCATCATCGAGGCCATCATGGAAATCGTCCCCGACATGAAGATAGAAGACCTTCCCATCCCCTTCTGCGCCGTAGCCACCGACTGGAAGGGCGGCCACGAAGTCGTCTTCCGCAGCGGCAGCCTGTTCGATGCCATACGAGCCTCCATCTCCCTCCCATCGTTCTTCGACCCTGTGCGACGCGACGGCATGATCCTCATCGACGGCGGCGTTACCAACCCCATCCCACTCAACCGTGTCGACCGGCAGGACGGCGACATCCTGGTAGGCATCGACGTCAGCGGCCACGACTATCGTGCTCAGTCGGCCCTGCAAGAAGAACTCTCCGAGCGGCGGAAGCAGAAGAAGTCCCTGCCCGCACAAATCATCGACAAACTCATTCCCGACAACATCGACTTCAATTACTATACGGTGCTCTCACGCGTCAGCTCTCTCATGATCCGCCAGAACTCCCTCCTGATGGAACAGCTGACCCATCCCGACATTCTCGTCGACATACAAATGGCCCGCATCACCACCTTCGACTTCGACAAGTCAGAGAAAATCATCACCTACGGAAGAAAGCTGACTCATCAGAGTCTCTGCAATTATACCAGCAAGAACGAAACCCAGTAAGAACAATAGCCGACGCATCCCACCAGTGGAAAAAACATCGTGTCCACCCGATGTTACGCGATGCGTTCCTTCGGATGGACACGATGGGGGAATGGCCTGTCATGCCAGATTGGCAAGACAGGCTATGCCGTGTTATTTCAGTTTCTTCAGATTGGAGAAGCTGACACTTTTGGATGTGGTCTTGGCAACAGGTGCGGCAGCAGTGCTGGTGGTACCCTTGCCTCCGTTGTAGTATTGCAGGGCCTCAGGCAGGAATTTCTGCTTGATGTTCTGGATGCGCGTAGCATCGGATGGGTGGTCGCTGAGGAACTCGGCAGGTGCTCCGCTGGAGCTGGCAGCCATACGCTCCCAGAAGGTCACTGCCACATTGGGGTCGTAGCCGGCCATGGCAGCGAAGACAAGGCCCATCCGGTCGGCCTCGGTCTCGTGGTCGCGCGAATACTTCAGATTGCGGAACTGCAGCCCGTACTGTGCCAGGGTGGCTGCGGTGTTGACAGTGTTCGCACTCACGCCGGCGGCACTGGCCAATACGCCGGCGATGTTCATGCCGTACTGCTGTTTGATCTGCTTTGACATCTGTTCGGCAGAGTGCTTGGCAACGGCGTGTGCAATCTCATGTCCGAGTACGATGGCCAGTGATGCTTCATCCTGGGTGACGGGGAGAAGTCCTTCATAGACCACGATTTTTCCTCCGGGCATACAGAACGCATTGACGTTCTTGTCCTGCACGAGATTGAATTCCCATGCATACTGGCTGAGTTCTTCCTGCATGCCGTTGGCTTTGAAGAAGGTCTCTACGGCAGCTGCCAGCTTTTGTCCGACGCGCTGCACCATGGCGGTATTGGCGGCGTTGGCAGACTTCTTGGCAGAAGACATGTAGTTGGTGTACTCTTGCGTGCTCAGGCTGAGAATCTCTGCATCGCTGACGAGCAGACTCTGTTTACGGCCTGTGATGGGCACTACCCGTTGTGTTCCGCATGCGGCAAGTAGCGATGCGACGAATACCATCAGTAATAGTTTTGCTTTGTTCATTGTTGTTTTGTTTTTTTAATTGGTTATATTGTTATGTCTTGATTTTGCGGTCGTCATCAGAAGGGATAGCCGATGGCCAGATGGATGCTTTGTCCGCTTCCGAAGTTAGGAATATTGTAGTAGCCGCTGCGCCGTGTCTCGTAGGGCAGGTGCAGTCCGATACCCCAGTCAACGCGCACGACGAAGTAGTCGAGGTCGTAGCGGAGTCCGATGCCGGTGCCCAGGGCCAGGTCGTTCAGGAAATCCTTTACGCGGAAGGTGTCGGTGCCGCCCATATAGTCGCTGCCATGAAGGTTCCACACGTTGCCGGCGTCGAGGAAGGCGGCGCCATGGAGCGCCCCTGCCAGCCGGAACCGGTATTCGAGGTTGGCTTGGAATTTGATGTCGCCGACTTGCAGGAGATAGGACAGCTCGCGCACCTCGGGCTTGTAGCGTCCGGGGCCGATGCTCCTGACGGAGAAGGCGCGCACGCTGTTGGCGCCTCCTGCCCAGAACTGCTCGCTGTAGGGTGCGCCGTCGGCATTACCGTAATAGTAGATGGCGCCGGCGGAGAGATGTCCGACGAGTGAGCTGTGCATGCCTGTGCGCCAGGTCTTGGTGAAGTCGGTCGACAGCTTGAGGTATTGTGCGTAGGGGTTCCTGAACAGTTGCTTGCCTTTCCGGTCCCATTTTTTCCCTGCTGCGAGGTATCCCAGTGAGAGGATGTTTCCTGCTTCGGTGAGTGTCGTTTCCCAGAAGATGGGGTTTCTGACGGTTGCCGGCGAGGTATAGGTGTAGGTGTATCGCATCTTGGGCACGAACTGGTCGCGCATGGATACAAGGGTGAACGAATTCTGAGCGACGATGGAGTCGAAGGTCGCCGTGGTTGAGTTGAGTTTCTGGTATTCGATGATCAGCGGGCTGATCTCGTGTCGCCGTGAGGCGGTGGGCTGGAAACGGTACGTCAGCTCGCCACCTGCCGTGTGCATGCGGAAGTATCCTGCCCGGTTGATGAGGTTGGCCGATGCCTTGATGATGGTTGATGGCGGCACAGCCCATCGCCGGCGTATCTGCCAGGGTAGCAGCAGCCGTGGCAGTTCGAGCGAGGCATCGCCTCCTGCCTCGTAGGTGTCGATCTTGGTCCGGGAGCCGCCTGTGCTGTGGGTGTCCCATTCGTATGAACCGTGGAGGTTCAGGTCGAAGGTCTCACCGCCATGCAGGGCGTTGCGCTTCTTGAAGCCGACGACGAGTTCGGGTCCTACCCTGCCGGTTGTCTTCCCTTTGGCGTTGGCTTCGACATAGAAGTCGTAGGGCTTGTCGAACACGCAGTCGAGGGAGAGGTCGAGGGAGTCGGCACGTGGTGTGAAGCGTAGTGAGGTGTAGCTGAAGAGTCCCATCGCCTGCAGGTTGGCCATGGTTTCCTGCTCACCGGTTTCCTGATAGAGGGTGCCCGGTCGCAGCCGCATGCCACGCAGCACGACGCCGGGTCTTATCTTGGGTTTGGAGCCTGCAAAGCGGATGATGGTACGGCGGCGGGCCAGCGAGTCGGTGAGCTGTTGGGCGAACGACTGCCGCAGGTTCACCTCTACCCTTCCGATGGGCCACTGGGTGAGGCTTCGCCGGTCCAGGCTGTCGACGAACTGCATGCGCAGCCGCATATTCCCCGGTGTGTTCACGGAGTCGGCGAGGTAGGAGGCGTCTTCTTTCTGATAGTAGTAGAAGCCGTTGTTGCGTAGCAGCGAGGCGAGCTGCCGCCGTTCTCCGTCGAGTGCAGCCACGCTGAATGGCGTGGCGCGTCGCAGTGCCGTTGTCTGCCGGCGGATGTCGAGGAGGCTGTCGAGCACCTGCCGGGGTTGTGCCTCAAGGGTGTCGGGGGCCGTCGGCAGGCTTACGGAGTCGAGTTGCCACAGGTGTCCCATGTCTACGCGATAGGCTATCTTTGCTTTCTTGGGATTGTGCTGTTCGATGATGTCATAGTCCACGTGGGCATCGAAATAGCCGTATTTCTTCAGTTGTGACTCTGCCACGGAAGCGCGCAGGCGCGGGTTCACCTGGCTGAGCAGCTTGGGCTGTGTGGCAAAGGCGCGTGTCATCCATTTGGCAAATCCGCTTTCTTTTCCTGAGAAGGCATTCCATATCCATAGCTTCGGGTTGATGGGGCTGCGCCGGTAGCTGCTGCCGAACAGTGCGCCGTTGGGTGCTGAGGCCAAAACGTATTCTATCTCTTCCTGTGTGGACAGGGAGTGGTCGCACACGGAGTCGACGGTGAACCGGATGGGTTCGAGTCCGGTGAACAGCTGCTCGCCGTCGGGGATGGCACTTGTCGTTGAACATCCTGTCATCGCCATGCCGCAGATGATGGCGGCGATGACGATCCGTGCGCCATATATTCTTTTAGTTGCTGTCATCAGTGCTGTCTTCATGTGCTGTTTCTTCTGTTTTTACTTCCGGCTGCCGGGCGGCGGCTTCCGGCTGCTGCGTGTCGGCTGCCGCCTTCGGGGCATCGGCTCCTGGCTGCTGGGTGTCGGCTGCCGGATGTTGGGGGGCAACGGTTGGCTGCTGGGGATTCTTAAATCTGAAGATGTCCCGGAAGTGCTGTAGCTTGCGCCGCCACATAAATCCTGCGCCGTATTCCCCGATCATTCCCTCGAGCCAGTCGTAGGTATTGTTGTCGTAGAACAGCCGCATGTACTGGCTGGCATTCTGGTTGATGCGGTATTCCAGTTCCACATTGTCGAAGAACGACTCGTCGCGGCTTTCCACATCGGAACCAGTGGACACCTTTCCGCCGACGATGAAGTTCAGCCGGTTGTTCCACAAGCGTTTCGAGAACTTGAAGTTATAGTCGGTATGCATCTGTCCTGTCGTCGAGACGGCATTGTCCACACCCATGCTCAGGTCGAGCCCCATCGAGCGCATGGCCGATCCGGCGATGTTGTTGATTTCAGACTGGAGGAAGGAGCTCAGTGCGGCATTCATCGTGAAGCCGCTGGTGTTTCCGTCGGCGAGATACATGCCTGATGCGAGCATGGTGATGGCGATCTTCCCGCGGTCTTCTTCGCTCATGGCGTTGAGCTCGTCGCGCACGGCATTGTCGGTCGGTGCATCGATGACGAAGGCCAGTCCGAGGTTGTTCAGTGTCTGCGACAGTTTCACTCCACAGACGAAGTCGACAGGCCTGCCGCTGGTCTCTCCTTCGCCGACGGTGGCCTTGACATTCTCTGTGGCGGTGATGTGGAGCGTGGGGTTGTACACGTCGCCGGTGAATTCCACATAGCTTCCCTGCGTGATGTTGAAGGTCTTCAGCGGTATGACGGGCAGTGAATATTTCATTTTTCCCGCGTCAACGGTGTATCGCCCGGTCATGGTCAGCTCGCCATCTGGGGTATAGCGGAGCCTGAGGTCACCGCCTCCGTCGATATCGAGATAGTTGGTCTTGTCGGTGTTCAGCGCACAGAACACGTGTGCCGTCTCATCCACGCTCACGCTGAGGTCCATCGTGAAGCCGGTGAGGGGCGGGCGCTCTACGGTGACCACGGTGACGGTGTCTTCGAAGTTGGTGAATGTCACCAGGTCGTCGAGCTGTGTGTCGGTGGTGAGCTCGCTGTCGCGCATGATGTACGACAGATTGGTTGTTCCGAGCACATCGAGTTTTCCTCGCATCGTGAGGTTATCAACGGGACCGCCCATGGAGCCATAGAAGTTCACGTAGGCTTTTCCGAAGGCTTCGGAACGCGGGTTCTCCTTGGCGTCGATGAGCAGGAAGTCGTGGGCCTGCATGCGGATGTCCATCTTCATGTGCGAGAGGTCGGAGAAGTCATAGTATCCGATGACATTGAGCGGGCTGTCGTTATTGGCATAGAGTTCGAAGTTCTCGAAGACAAACCGGCTGTGGTCGATACGCACGGGGTCTTCGGTAAAGCGGAGGGTGATGCCGTAAGGGGTGCTGAAGAGCGACGACTGGCTGAAGAGCACTTCTCCGTCGATGACGGGACTGCCGGCAGTGCCATGGAGGGCCAGCTCGCCTTCTGCCGTCCCTGAGAGTCCTACGACATGGTCGGGCACGAAACCGTTGACAATGTCGAGGGGCATGGCCGTCAGGTTGAGCATGGCGTCGAACCCGGTGTCGGAATGATAGGAGCCGCTGATGGATCCTATCTCGCTGCCGTCCTTGAACAGCAGGCCGTCGACATAGTGGGAGCCGTCGTCCTTGGGCATGTATACGAATTCGGACGAGAGGTTGCCGATGGGACTCTGCTCGTAGGCGAGGGCATCGACGGCGAGGGTTGACGAGACGGACATCTGGTCGGCGGTCTGCACGATGTGGAAGTCGCCATTCATCAGTCCTGAGATGTCGGGGGTATAGGGTATTACGCTGAAGATGCGCTGCAGGTTCATGCCGTTCAGTGCCAGGGTGATGTCCTGGAGCACATCCTCGTTATCATCGTTGGAGTAGATCTGCACGCCGGTGCCGTCGGCGGCTTTCAGCACGACATCGGCCGACAGGCGCCTGTCGTCACCCAGATAGATATAGTTATCCTTATTGGCATTGAAGGGCACGAAGCCGATGACCGGCGTGTCGTCGGTGAGCGTGAAGCGCACGCCGCCTTCCTCGAGGGTGGCTGCCATACCCATGTCGATGCCCAGCGCGCCGTCGGCATCATAGAGTTTTGCAGTGATGTCGGAGCCTTTCTCCGTCAGGGCGCCGTCGATGTCGGCACGGAAGGTGTACTGGGGGTTATTGCGGCCGTTCTGCACTTTGGCGTGATAGCTGATGACATCGGCTTCGGAGGCCACCCTGCACCGGATGTCGTCGAGCTGCACGCCGGCAGCATGGAGCGTGTCTACGTTGAGAAAGCCGTTCAGGCCGTCGGTGGCCGACGACAGCAGGTCTCCCTCCACACGGGCAAAGGAATAGTCGGTGGTGGCAAGGAGATGGTGTAGCAGGTTGCTACGGCCTGCCGTCAGCTGCAGGTGCATGTCGGGGAAGCGCTCACGCAGCCGTGTCTGGTCGATGCGGCGCGACTGCCACTGCCGCTGCCCTTCTGCCATCAGGCTGTCGCCCTGCTCTATCAGCATGGCGTAGCCGCCGCGGGCCTGTGCCGCGAGGTGCAGGTCGCCGGTCGACAGCTGCAGGGCAGTGGTATCGGTGCGCGTCAGCAGGTTGAAGGTGATGTCGTCGGGGCGGTAGTCGTCGGTAGCACTCTTCAGCCTCAGGTCACCCAAGGCACCATGCAGGTGCCAGGAGTCTTTCATATCGGTGTCTACGTCCACATTGCCGCAGAGGGCCACGACGAGTGCCGAGTCGGTGACATGGAGCCGCTGCAGGTCCATCTGCCGGATGTCGCACGTGAGTGTTCCCCGGAGCTGGTTGCGGCGTGGCGTGCCGTCGAACGCCACAAGGCCATTGAACAGCGGACTCTGGCTGTCGAGTTGGGCTGCCAGGCGACCGCCGCGCAGGGTGGCATGGGCTGCCATCCCGTCAAGGTGCAGGCTGTCAAGTCCAAGCTGCGACGCATCGGCATCGAGGGTGAGCGTGGTGGAGGGTGCGTAGAGGTCGGTGCCCCGGCCGCTGATGTCGGCACGTGCCGTCAGCGGTGTCAGGCCGCTGGCAGGCAGAAAGCGCTGCAGCGGGAACTGATGGGCGGCGACATGGGCGGCATAGGCGTCTGTCGACAGGTCATAACGGCCGTTCACCCTGACACGCCCTGCGCCCTGCGACAGGGTGAGGTTCGTCTGGCAGGCCGGACCCTCGACGTCGACGGTTCCCTTCAGACCGGTGCCATAGGGGATGCGTACGGCGCGACGGGTGTCGCTATCGAGGATGGCGGTGGCGAAGCGCATGTTCCGCGTGACGCCGGTGACGTCGGCATGGGCCTGACGGCGCAGGCTGTCGGTCCAGTTGTTGGCATATCCGCTGACGGAGAGGTCGAAGGCTGAGGGCAGTACTGCTTTCAGCCGGCGGATGTCCACATGGTCGGCATTGCCCTCCACATCGCCGTCGAGCGACAGCGGCTCGTCAGGCCACTCGCGCAGGAGTGCCGCGGGAAGGTCGGGGAGCAGGCGTGCGATGTCGCGCTTGCTCAGCAGGGCATGACCGTTGAACTTCACATCGCCACCGGTGCCGCCCTGACTCATCCAGTGGTCAAGGTCGATGTCGAGGTCTGTGGAGACGACCGACTCGGAGGTCTTCAGCGAGAGACCGTCGACTTTCAGACGGCCGCCTGCCCATAGCACGTCGCCTCGCAACTGCTCCACGGTGAGGCCGCTGCGCTCTTTCAAGGCCCCCTCAGCCACCTTGGCGCGCATCCCGTCGGCGGAATAGCTGAGGGAGTCGGCACGCAGCGACACGTCGGTGAGGGCGAGATGATGGTAGTCCAGGCCGTCGGCCGTCGGCGCTGACGCGTCATCATCGTAGCCGATGGTGCCGCCTTTCAGGTCTACATGTCCTATGGAATAGGTGCCGGAGGTGTTGACAAGGGCATCGCTGACCGACAGCTGCTCGACACGCGCTGCCACCCGCACGCTGTCGCCACCCATCAGCAAGGCCACCGACGAACGGCTGACGTCGGCTTTATCGATGGTGACCACCCACGGTGCACTGGACGTGGTGTCCTCATCGGCAGTGTCAACAAGCCGGATGGCAAGGTCGGAGTCATCGAGGGAGAGACGGTCGACAGGAACGGCCTGCCTGCCGAGGTCTATGCCATGGCTGCTGGCAGCCAGACGCCCCACCCTACCGGATATCTGAACCGAGGGAATCATGTCGAGGGTATTCACACGACCGTCTTCAAGGGTCAGCCCGTCGACAGCGATGCGGCCTTTCAGCAGGGGCCA
This sequence comes from uncultured Prevotella sp., assembly GCA_946540435.1. Classification (GTDB taxonomy): domain Bacteria; phylum Bacteroidota; class Bacteroidia; order Bacteroidales; family Bacteroidaceae; genus Prevotella. Next base: position 14,426 of record CAMNII010000019.1, on the reverse strand, counting down.
CACGCCAACGTTCACGGTGGCATGGCGCACATCGACGAGGGTATCGGTGGGAGGCGGAGGAAGCGCATTGGGGCGTTCGACGACGACACCGTCGAACGTCAGGCGCAAGGGAAACGACAACGCCACGCGGCTGGCAGTAATCTGCATACCGCTCTGCTCCTCGGCATAGGTCGTCAGCCGGTCTAACGCCCACCGCTGAACGGGCGGGAGATAGAGCAGCAGCGCCGTCAATGCCACAAGGAGAAGCGGGAGGAGCAGAACAGCGCCTGCCCACTTCAGTATGCGTTTCATCTTTGCCATTTCCTGTTGCCTTCCTTTATGGGTATAATACCTTGCAAAGATACAAAAAAAGCATATCTGCGCCAAATATCCCGACAGATTATAACAATTTTTCAAAGATTACTACCGTCAGTAAACCGCTGTTCCCGACTTTTCCTTTCGCGGAACACGATGTATTCCCTAAGAGAATACAGTGTGATCCCTAAGAGAATGCAGTGTATTCCCTAAGAGAATACAGTGTATTCCCTAAGAGAATACGATGTGTTCCCTAAGAGAATACGATGGGGCCTCTTAGAAACCGGCGTCACAGATTTTTGATAGATATTATAACATCGAAAGAAACGAAAAAACAAATATTTCTATGATGCCCACGGCATCATCTCAGATTTTTGAAAAGATTTTTAATAGATTTGACTTCGTCTTCCTCCTCTCCTCCCTTTCGTGCCTTTTCGTTGTTCTTCTATCCATTTTTAGGGATTGCTCTTCGAGCAAGAAATCTTTAGAAAAACTAAAGGAAAATCTTAGAAAATTCAAGTTTCGGAAGTAAATAACGCCCTGAAAGGGCCGCTATATGTCAGCCCAGGGCAGCACCCTGGGTACGCGGACAATCGTATATTTCGCCCTGAAAGGGCAAAAGAATGATCTTTTGTTTCAATTCTTTTGCCCTTTCAGGGCGTAGAATGGATGCGCACCACGTACCCAGGGCGCTGCCCTGGGCTGACATCTCATTGCCCCTTTGGGGCTCTCTTATACAGATTGTTATCATACTTCCGAAACTTCAATTAGAAAATCATTTTATGACAGATAGAAAAAAAACGGAACACTCCCACGACGCCTCGGCGTCACAGTTTTTTGATAGATTTTCAAAAGATTTTCTTAGATTTCTGCGCGAAGCGCATCAAATAGGTAAGGGAACATCGGAAGAAACGAAAAATACGAATATTTCTATGATGCCCACGGCATCATCTCAGATTTTTGATAGATTTTCAAAAGATTTTCTCAGATTTCTGCGCGAAGCGCATCCCTCCTTTTCTCTAATTCTCTAATTCTTGATATAAAAGAACATCTGAAGCTATAATGATAGATTCCTCATTGACTCCGTCGATGCCCACAAGACTCCCGTAAACGGCTGGCACTCCCCGCAGGGGCAACGCGCTCAAAGCGACCGGATAACGACAAACCGACGTTGCCCCGCGGGGAGGTTTCGTCGTTATAGGGAGTCTTGAGGGTGAAGGCGTATGCCAACTTCGTGCCGCCGTTTATCGGTCGCTTTGCGGGCATTTCTCATTTCTCATTTCTCATTTCTCATTTAAAAGAACACAGGAAATACCACTTTTTTGTAAATTTCTCATTCCTCATTTCTCATTTCTCATTTTTCTTTCGTACCTTTGCACGCGGTTTGCAGACTGCAAGCTAAGGGGTGCCCTCCCCATCGGGTGGGCTGAGATGATACCCTCTGACCTGATCAGGATAATGCCTGCGTAGGGAAACAACTGCTATTCTCTCTCCCCTTATTGTATCATGAAGCGAACAGACGGAACGAACCCGTCACGGGGATGTCCATACTCGCTTACAAAAAAAATAAGGAATAATGAAAAAGATGATGACAACCATGCTGGCTGCCCTCGCAGCAACAAGCATGACGGCCCAACAGGCCGAAGACTCACTGCTCACCCATGACCTGCAGGAGGTGCAGGTGGTGTCGACCAGGGCGACAAAGAAGACGCCCATGGCCTTCAGTAACGTAACGCAAGAAGAAATCCGAAGGGTGAACCACGGCAAGGACGTGCCGCAAATGATGCAGATGCTGCCGTCGGTGACGACATCGTCGGATGCCGGAACAGGTATCGGATATACCGGCATACACGTCCGCGGCACCGACCCCACCCGCATCAACATCACCACCAACGGCATACCGATGAACGACGCTGAGTCGGCACAGCTCTACTGGGTGAACATGGGCGACCTGGCATCGAGCCTGCAGAGCATACAGGTGCAGCGGGGAGTAGGAACATCGACCAACGGCGCAGGAGCCTTCGGAGCCACCGTGAACATGCTCACCGAGAATATCGGAGCAAAACCATATACCGCCATCGACCTCGCAGCAGGATCCTATGGCACACACAAGGAGACGGTGCGATTCTCCACAGGGCTGCTCGGCGACCACTGGGGACTGCAGGGACGACTCTCCGACATCGGCAGCGACGGATACATTGACCGCGCCTCAGCACGCCTGAACTCCTACTTCCTGCAGACAGGATACTTCGCCGACAACACCATGGTGAAATTCGTCACCTTCAACGGCACAGAACACACCTACCACGCCTGGGACTACGCCTCCAGAAACGACATGCAGCGCTACGGACGGACGTACAACCCCTGCGGACAATACACCGACGCCGACGGCAATACCGCCTACTACAAAAACCAAACCGACAACTACCACCAGCAGCACTACCAGCTCATCTGGAACCAGCATGTCAACAGGCAATGGAATACCAACGTGGCACTGCACTATACCCGCGGCGACGGCTATTACGAGCAATACAAGACCTCGCAGAAACTCTATAAATACCTGCTCAGCTCCGTCCTCGGGTCGAAGAGCGACCTCATACGACAGAAACGCATGGGAAACGACTTCTACGGCATCGTAGCCTCTGCCAACTACGACAGCCACAAGCGGCTGCAAGCCAACATCGGCGGAGGATGGAACAAATACGACGGCGACCACTTCGGACGCCTCGTCTGGGTGCGCGAGTTCAGCGGACCGCTCAACCCCGACCACGAATACTACCGCAACAAAGCAAAAAAGACCGACGGAAACATCTACGGCAAACTCAACTACGAACTCACCAAAGGACTCAACGCATACGTCGACATGCAGTATCGGCATGTGTCGTATCAGATGTCGGGAACATCACAGGAGTTCGATGACAACGATCAGCAACGCCCACTCAACCTCGACCGACAGTATGACTTCTTCAACCCGAAGGCAGGACTGACCTACGACCTCGCACCAGGACATAAGGTGTACGCATCCTATGCCATCGCACACAAAGAACCCACACGCAACGACTTCGAGGACATGATGGCCGAGACCGACGCCGTAGACCCACAGGCCGAAAGGCTCAACGACCTCGAGATGGGCTATAACTTCGAAACCAAGAACTTGACGCTCGGCGCCAACATCTACTATATGGTCTACGACAACCAGTTCGTACTCACCGGCGCACAAGACTCCAACGGCGAAATGGTAGCACGAAACATCAAAGACTCCTACCGAGCAGGACTGGAACTGGCTGCCGACTGGAAACCCTTCGACGGACTCCGGTGGAACATCAACGCCACCTTCAGCCAAAACCGCGCAAAGAACATGCTCCTCACCGTCATCAACGACGACTGGAGCCAGTCCTACGTCAACGCAGGGACAACACACCTGGCCTACTCGCCCGACATCATCCTCGGCAGCACACTCAGCTACGAATACAAAGGACTGCGGGCCACACTCATGACGAAACACGTCAGCGAACAGTACATGACCAACTCCGGATTTAAAGCATACAAGGAAGACGACGGCACAGAGACACGAGCCATGCTCGACGCCATGACCGTCAACGACCTCGACATCAGCTATACCTTCAGCATCGGACACCCCGTCATCACCCTCGGCGTCACCGTCTACAACATCTTCAACGAACGCTACGAGACCAACGGCTCCTGCTCGATGAACTTCCGACGCACAGCCTCCGGCGACATCGAAGCCTACAACGGCGGATGGGCATGGGCAACATTCTCCGCACAGGCACCCATCAACTTCCTGGCACACGCCAGCATCACCTTCTAACCCATGAACTATCTCGACCTCATCACAGCAGTCCTGGGACTGGCCTATATCATCTTTGAATATAAGGCCAGCATATGGATGTGGGTAGTGGGCTTCGTCATGCAAGCCCTCGGCATCATACTATACTATCAGAAAGGCCTCTATGCCGACTGCGGCATGGAGGTCTACTACCTCACCATGACCGTCTATGGCTTCTGGAGATGGATAGGGAAGCCCGCAGCAACAGGACAGGCTGGCAACACCCTCACGACAGACAACGGCACCACATCGGACCGCAGCGCAGCTGCCATCACACACATGCCACGACGCGTGGCCGTCGCATGGACACTCCTCGCCCTCACCCTGTGGATGACCATCTACCTGCTGCTGGTCAACTTCACCGACTCACGCGTACCCGTGGCCGACGCCTTCACCACCGCCCTGAGCCTCATCGGCATCTGGGCACTCGCACGCAAATACCTGGAGCAGTGGTTCGTATGGATTGCCGTCGACATCGTCACCAGCGTCCTCTACTTCTACAAGGACATCCCCTTCAAAGCCTCCCTATACGCCCTCTACGTCGTCATCGCCATCTTCGGCTACCGCAAGTGGCGAAGAATGATGACGGCGACATCATCATAGAGTTTTGATAGGTTTTTAACATCGAAAGAAACGAAAAAGACGAAAGGGATGTGCGTAGCGCATCCCCCTTAGTCCCTTAAGTCCTTAATGTCCGTAGAGAGAAGTCAGCAGAGAATAGCCCGTAGAGAAATTACCTTTACGCCAAAATCGTGAGAAGGATTAAAGAAAATCGAAAGGAGCGAAAACTTCCATGACGCCTCGGCGTCACAGATTTTTGATAGATTTTCAAAAGATTTTCTCAGATTTCTGCGCGAAGCGCATCCCTCCTTTTCTCCCATTCGACCTTCTCGTTGTTCTTCTATCCATTTTTAGGGATTGCTCTTCGAGCAAGAAATCTTTAGAAAATCTAAAAGAGAATCTTAGAAAATCTTTTTATGTCAGATTCTATAACATCGGAAGAAACGAAAAAAAACGAATTATCCCACGACGCCTCGGCGTCACAGATTTTTGATAGATTTTCAAAAGATTTTCTTAGATTTCTGCGCGAAGCGCATCAAATAGGTAAGGGAACATCGGAAGAAACGAAAAAAAACGAAACACTTCCATGATGCCTTTGCATCACAGATTTTTGATAGGTTTTCAAAAGATTTTCTCAGATTTGACTTTCGTCTTCCTCCTCCTTGCAGGGCAAAGCTCAAACGAGTTTGGCTCTGCGCCTGCTTTGTTCGTCGGTTCTGCGCGAAGCGCATCCCTCCAATTCTCTAATTCTCTAATTCTTGATATAAAAGAACATCCGAAGCTATAATGATAGATTTCTCATTGACTCCGTCGATACCCACAAGACTCCCTATAACGACGAAACCTCCCCGCGGGGCAACATCGGTTTGTCGTTATCCGGTCGCTTTGCGGGCATTTCTCATTCCTCATTTCTCATTGACTACGTCGCTAAACGACAGCCGGAAGGGCATAAAAAAAGGCCGATGCCTTCGCATCGACCTTACTCGTAACATAGGGTTCGTATCCCGCGACCTACCGCGGAGGCAGCAAGCCCTACTTCTCCAGTTCAAAGATTTTCTCCATCATACGCCACTTCTTATGGCTGGGCAGCGACGGGTCGGCACCCTGCGCCTTGGCGACGAAGGCCTCCCACTCCGCCTGACGGGGCATGGCAGCAAGACGCTCCCAGTCCTTCTCCCAGTCGAAGTCATCGACGGTGTCGCAAATCATAAACACATGGGTACCACGGCGGTATATCTGCATATCGAGGATCCCTACCTTCTTCTGGCCTTCCATAATCTCGGGCCATACTTGCTTATGGACGTCACAGTAGCGCCGGATCATGTCCGGGTCGTCCATCAGTTCGAGTGTTTGACAGTATCGCTTCATATTTTTCTATTTCTAATCTTTTTTTACATCGAAATAAACGAAATAACCTAATTCCTTTTCGTTCCTTCCGTGTCTTTAGATGTTAATCTTTCCACATCGAAATAAACGAAATAATCTAATTCCCTTTCGTTCCTTCCGCATCTTTAGATGTTAATCTTTCTACATCGAAATAGTCTAATCCTTTTCGTTCCTTCCGCATCTTTAGATGTTAATCTTTCCACATCGAAATAAACGAAATAATCTAATTCCTTTCGTTCCTTCCGTGTCTTTCGATGTTAATCTTTCTACATCGAAATAAACGAAATAATCTAATCCCTTTTCGTTCCTTTCGTGTCTTTAGATGTTAATCTTTCTACATCGAAATAGTCTAATCCTTTTCGTTCCTTCCGTGTCTTTAAACGTTAATCTTTCCACATCGAAACAAACGAAATAATCTAATCCCTTTCGTTCCTTCCGCATCTTTAGATGTTAATCTTTCAACATCGAAATAAACGAAATAATCTAATTTCCTTTCGTTCCTTCCGTGTCTTTAGATGTTTAATTTTCTACATCGAAATAATCTAAGTCTCTTTCGTGCCTTTCGTGCCTTTCGATGTTTAATATCAACACCCTTTAGATGTTAAAAATCAATTCCCGTTAGAGGTTTATATTATTATTCTTGAGATGCTAATATCGAACAATTCTTTCCGGCCGCACACTCTCCGCATTGAAGTTCACCAACAAGCCAAGTTTGTATCCTGTGATAGAAAGGTAATTGATAACCTGAGCGGTGTGAACTGGAAGAAGTTCATCAACAGCTTTTAATTCTACTACTATCTTGCCGTAGCAAACAAAGTCTGCTGTATACTTCTGCTCAAGTGCTTCACCTTTATACATTATGGTGAAGTTTTTTTCACGTTCAAAAGGAATACCCTGAAGTTTTAACTCCTTTTCCAGCGCCTCTTGGTACACTTTCTCCAACAGGCCTGGGCCTAACTCTTTATGAACCTCATAGATTGCACCTATAATCTTATAAGATTCCTCTGGATATAGCAATTGTTTCATCTGTTCCTTCCGCATCTTTAGATGTTTAATTTTCCACATCGAAATAATCTAATTCCCTTTCGTTTCTTCCGCATCTTTAGATGTTAATCTTTCCACATCGAAATAAACGAAATAATCTAATTCCTTTTCGTTCCTTCCGCATCTTTAGATGTTAATCTTTCTACATCGAAATAAACGAAATAATCTAATCCCTTTCGTTCCTTCCGTGTCTTTAGATGTTAATCTTTCCACATCGAAATAAACGAAATAATCTAATTTCCTTTTCGTTCCTTCCGCATCTTTAGATGTTAATCTTTCCACATCGAAATAGTCTAATTCCTTTTCGTTTCTTTCGTGCCTTTAGATGTTAAAAATCAATTCCCGTTAGGGTAAAATCATGAGCGCCGGATTGTCAGTGGTATCGCTTCACCATGCTCTTCACAGAATGACGTGGCATCAGTCACGACACAGGCCAGATAGCCGCCACCACCGGCACCCGGCATCTTCCATGCCAGCACACCGGGAACAGCCGACCACTTGTCGATATACGGCTGGATGGAATTCTCCGGACGTGCCTCTTCCTCACCACTCATGACGGGATCCACCATGGCGGGGAACATCGCCACCTGTGCGGCAAAAGAGGCGCGGTAGGCAGCGGCGAACCGTTCCAGGTCGCAGGCCAGGATAGCCTTCCAGCAGTCGTCGGCAGCGTCGGCAAGGTCGTTCACCTTATCCTCCGTGATATCCTTCCCTGCCACCACCGTGCAGCCGGGCTTGCGGGGATGCAGGGGTATCAGCACGAGGTGGGTCTCGAGCCACGAGAGCACGGCCTCGTCCCTACAGATCTCTATCTTCTCCGGCCAGAAGCGGTTGTTGTAGTAATGGCGGCAGAGGCCAGGCACACAGATGCCTATCGCATCCTGTGCACCGCTGATGATGCCATCGCTCCGCTCCGGGTCGTTCTCGAAGCAGAACACCAGCTTCGCCAGCATCTCCGGTTCCATATCCGGCAGCTTGATGGGCCATATCTTCTGGATGACCTTCCGTGTCGATGTCGACAGGCCACAGCGGTCGCGCACCTCGAAGGTAGGCTCGAGGGAGATGGTGATGGCCCACCCCGGTGCCAGGTACGACACATAGGGCTGGTCGATCCATGTGCCCGCCAGATCCAGACGTGTGGGGATGCGGCATGTCTCTGCCTTGAGGTCGGTTGACGAGCGCGCTGTCAGGCCTTCTGCCGGTGTACGCTGCAGCACCACATACTCGATGCCACGCTCCTCGCAGAACCGCCGTTTCTCTTCGTTGCTGCCGTCAGCATTGACCACGAACACGTCAGGCTTCAGTGCCTCGACGGTGGGGATGAAGTCCATCACGCCTGAGCCCTGGTTGATGAATGCATCCTTCACATAACGGATGCTCTTCACCATGAACAGGCGCTCCTGCTCTGGATATAGAGTCTTGTGGTTCTTGTAATGAAGAACCGTCGCATCCGAACCGATGCCGACATACAGGTCGCCATACTGCGATGCCTGCCGGAAAAACTCCACATGTCCGGAGTGCAGCAGGTCATAGCACCCGCTAACAAATACTTTTTTCGCCATATCTTCCGAAGATATTATTTTTACACTAATAACGCTGATTCCACGGATTTATTGCCATGGAGCAATCCTGTATATCGATACGCTGCGCGTAGAACCGACGAACAAAGCAGGCGCAGAGCCAAGCGATGGAGCAGCGAGGGCAGAGCCAAGCTCGCTTGAGCTATGCCGAGTCGCGACAGAGTTCGAGGAACTCAAACTCGTTTGAGCTTTGCCCTGCAAGGAGGAGGAAGACGAAGTCAAATCATTCAAAAATCTACCTCAAAATCAGTCAAAAAAACTATTTTCTCAGATTTTCAAAAGATTTCCCAAAGATTTCTTGCTCGAAGAGCAATCTATTGGTCTTATGATGCGCTACGCGCAGAAATCTATTAAAAATCTTTTCAAAAATCGGAGATGATGCCGGGGGCATCATAGAAATATTCGTATTTTTCGTTTCTTTCGATGTTATATAATCTGTCATAAAAAGATTTTCTCAGATTTTCCAAAGATTATCATAGGATTTCTTGGCCGCAGGCCAATCCAAACATATCGATACGCTGCGCGTAGAACCGACGAACGAAGCAGGCGCAGAGCCAAGCGATGGAGCAGCGAGGGCAGAGCCAAGCTCGCTTGAGCTATGCCGAGTCGCGACAGAGTTCGAGGAACTCAAACTCGTTTGAGCTTTGCCCTGCAAGGAGGAGGAAGACGAAGTCAAATCATTCAAAAATCTATTTCAAAATCAGTCAAAAAAATATTTTCTCAGATTTTCAAAAGATTTTCCAAAGATTTCTTGCTCGAAGAGCAATCCTGTATATCGATACGCTGCGCGTAGAACCGACGAACAAAGCAGGCGCAGAGCCAAGCGATGGAGCAGCGAGGGCAGAGCCAAGCTCGCTTGAGCTATGCCGAGTCGCGACAGAGTTCGAGGAACTCAAACTCGTTTGAGCTTTGCCCTGCAAGGAGGAGGAAGACGAAGTCAAATCATTCAAGGATGTAAGCACAGGGCATAATGCTATCGCTCCGCCCGCATCGGATTATTGAGGAAGTCCTCATAAGCCAGGCGGATGCCATCCTCTAGCTCCGTCTTATACGTCCAGCCCAGCTTCGTAGCCTTCGAGACATCCAGCAACTTGCGGGGGGTGCCGTTGGGACGGGTGGTGTCCCACTCGATGCGACCGGTATAGCCAACCACCTTCGCCACCAGCTCCGTCAGGGCCTTTATCGTCAGCTCCTTGCCCGTACCGGCATTCACCGTCTCGTTGCCGCTGTAGTTATTCATCAGGAACACGCAGAGGTTCGCCAGGTCGTCCACATACAGGAACTCACGTAGCGGACTCCCGTCTCCCCAGCATGTCACGCTCTGGAGTCCAGCCTCCTTCGCCTCGTGGAACCGGCGTATCAATGCCGGCAGCACATGCGAGTGCTCGGGATGATAGTTGTCGTTCGGCCCATACAGGTTCGTGGGCATCACGCTGATATAGTCTGTGCCATACTGGCGGTTGAGGAACTCGCAATACTTCAGCCCGCTGATCTTCGCCAGGGCATACGCCTCGTTGGTCTTCTCCAGGGCACCCGTCAGCAGGCAGCTCTCGGGCATGGGCTGCGGAGCCAGACGTGGGTAGATACACGACGAGCCCAGGAATTCCAGCTTCTTGCAGCCATTCTTCCATGCCGCATGGATGACGTTCATCTCCAGGATCATATTCTCGTACATGAAGTCAGCCAGCGCACTCTGGTTGGCGATGATGCCACCCACCTTTGCCGCGGCGAGGAAGACATACTCCGGCTTCTCCGCCTCGAAGAAGGCCTCCACGGCATCCTGCCGTGTCAGGTCCAGTTCCTTATGCGTACGGGTGATGATATTGTTATATCCTTGTCTCTGCAGTTCCCTGACTATCGCGCTGCCCACCATTCCCCGGTGGCCAGCCACATATATTTTACTATTCTGTTCCATAAGACCTTTTTTTATCAAGAATTTGAGAATTTAAGAATTATTTGATTGCGCAGCCAATTCTCTAATTCCCAAATTCTTGATAATAACTCGAATTAGAGAATTATCCAATTGATGCTGATGTTCGATGGTGCCACTCATTCGGATACCACTTATATTCAAGACTAGTAGTGCCGAAATTCAAGAGGAGACCAAGTTTATGGTTACTAACATGCAGGTAGTTGATAATCTGTGCTTCGAACTCACCATATATCTCAGATACGGCTTTCAGTTCAACGCCAATCTTATCATCAATCAAGAAGTCATAGAAAAAGTCATGTTCCAATTTCACACCATGAAACACAACATCTATATGCTTTTCTCTCTCATATTTAATGCCCGCTTCTTCAAGCAACACCTCGAAAGCATCCTGATAGACTTTTTCCTTGAATCCACAGCCCATCTCCCGATGCAGTTGCATCGCAATTCCAAGTAGTTTACTACTCAATTCTTGATAGAGATAAGCCATAGCAGAATATGTATTACAGAGGAAAAAAAACTCTAATTCTTGAACTTATTAATCATTAAGATGTTCTCTTAAATAAAGTTTCTTAACCTTCTGCATGTCGTGAGCGACCATGATGTGTACCAGCTCCTCGAAGCTCGTCTTCTGCGGATTCCAGCCCAGCACACGCTTAGCCTTGGAGGGATCGCCAAGCAGCTGGTCCACCTCTGCCGGACGGAAGTATTTCGGGTCAACCTCGACGAGCACCTTGCCTGTCTTCACGTCAATACCCTTCTCATTCACCCCTTCTCCTTCCCAGCGGAGCTCGATACCCACCTCCTTGAAGGCCAGCGTACAGAACTCGCGCACGGTATGGTACTGGCCGGTGGCGATGACGAAGTCCTCCGGCTTCTCCTGCTGCAGGATGAGCCACATACACTCCACATAGTCCTTGGCATAGCCCCAGTCACGGAGAGAATTCAGGTTACCCAGATACAGCTTGTCCTGGTAGCCCTGTGCGATACGTGCGGCAGCGAGGGTAATCTTACGCGTGACGAACGTCTCGCCGCGGCGCTCACTCTCGTGGTTGAACAGGATGCCGTTGCAGCAGTACATCCCGTAGCTCTCGCGGTAGTTCTTCATGATCCAGAAGCCATAGAGTTTCGCCACGCCATACGGGCTGCGGGGATAGAACGGCGTCGTCTCCTTCTGTGGCACCTCCTGCACCAGTCCATAGAGCTCGGAGGTAGAAGCCTGGTATATGCGGCATGTGTCTGCCAGCCCTGCGATGCGCACGGCCTCCAGCAGGCGCAGCACACCCATGGCATCGGCATCCGCCGTGAACTCCGGCACGTCGAACGATACCTTCACGTGGCTCTGTGCCGCCAGGTTATAGATTTCATCCGGCTTTATTTCGCTGATGATGCGGATAAGACTCGACGAGTCCGTCATGTCGCCCCAGTGGAGGTTCACCAGGCGTTTCTTCTTCATGTCGCGTACCCACTCGTCCAGATACAGGTGCTCGATGCGCCCCGTGTTGAACGACGACGAGCGTCTCAGGATGCCATGCACCTCATAACCCTTCTCAATCAGAAACTCCGCCAGGAACGATCCGTCCTGACCCGTAATACCGGTAATTAATGCTTTTTTCATACGTCTTTTAATTTATTTCGTTATACTTATATTTTTGTAACTCTAAATGTTCCGTTCGTAATTCTTTCGCGCAGCCACCAGCAGACAGCAACAGTTCACCATCATACTCGCCTACGCCAATGCTTCAACGACCTCATCGTATAATCTCTGCACACCCAGTGTATAGTGTCTGATATCCACACCTGTATCGTGGAAGCGTGCCATCATCTCCCTGGCCATCCCCATGTTATTCAGCTTCATGTTCAGGTAGGCCGCATAGAAGATATTATAGGCCATTGTCCGCTCATAATGATGCTTTTTCAATATCTGGTCCATCTCCTGAACGCACTCTATAGCCTCCCGTTCTGCCACATCCATGTCCTCATCGCTCAGGTTGCCGACAGCCTCCTGCTCTTGGGGTGTCAGGGGCTTCCCGTTCTTGACGGCGAGCACATCATCTTTGAACGCCACCATCTCGTCAGCGAGCACCATCAGGAAATGCACCTTCTCTCGCTCGTCACCTTTCTTCTCACACAATGCGATGATTTTATGTATGGTATTGCGCATGTCCTTGACGAAGGTTTTGAAATCCATCTGCTCATTAGCCTTTGCCTTCAGGTATTCCACCTTTAGCATAAGCATCTCTTTTTTCCTGTACAGGAAATCGTCAGGCAGTTCTATCAGTTCTTTGTCAAACGCCTCCACATACCCTCCGATTCTCTTCAGTATCTTGTCATAGAGTGCCATGATGCCCACCCCAGGACCGAGGATATGAAGTCTGCTGTCCTGCACCACCATGTTCACCGCCCTGAGGTATTCGAAGGCCACCCTGCACGAATAGTTCAGGAACCTGTCTGCGTCGTTATACAGCTTGATGCTATACTCTTTCCATCCGTAATCATTTTCAAAATATAGTTTCAGCAGCCTTACCTCAAATATCATCTTTCGCTCTTTGTCCGTCATCATGCTGCTCTTCTCGACCATCATGTCAAGCAGTTCCCTGTTAGCCTGCGTCTTCCCATGGCGGCGGTTGTAAAAATACAGGACATCATAGACTTCCAGAAGCTGATGAAAATCTTTGAGGTTCAGCCCCTTGATAATAGCTGCCAGCCGGTCAGCGTTCTCCTGGTCACCCTGCTCGTCATAGTAATACATCAAGTCGTCGAACGCCTCCACCCAATAGCTCTTCTTCACGTATATCAGGTCTTCCAGCTTCTTGATGTATAGTCTTATGCCCTCTTGGTCTTCCAGGTTCCTGTAGGCTCCGAAAAGGTTGATGGTTGTTCGCGCCCGTTCTCCGTCGGTGAGATGTTTGTCGTTTTCGTACGACTTCATAAGGTCTATCACCTCCCTGTATTCATGCTTGTTCCAAAGCACGTACGACTTCAACCTCTTCCATTCATACCAGTCTTTATAGCTGTCGAGACGATCCAGTTCCTCATCAAGCTTGCGAATAGTCCCAATCTCAAACAGGATATTCATTGCGGGCAGCAGGAATCTCTTCACCTCCCATCGGAACAGGTCCTTCTTGCTCAGCCACTCATAATACTCGTAACGCTTGATGTCATTATCTAAGGCATCCTTCGACTTCAGCAGTTCCTTCTTCCGTTTACCGAGCCAATACCACCTCACCACGACCGTAGCCCCGGGTATAAGCAGGACACATGGAATATACCCATAAAGCCCGAAGTAGAGCAAGACGATGACAGCCAGTAAGGACAGGACGCCCACCCACACCGAGCAGTCATTACCAAACCATTCCTTCTTGCCCAGGAAGCCGAACTTATAGGTCACCAGTGATACGATGACACCGGCAAGTCCGGAAATCAAGTTTTCTACTGACAAAAGAGATAACATGTGTTCCTTTATTTCTTAATCAATTGCTTACCCAATTCCGTCAGATAATATGCTTGACCTTTATTCGTTTTATTTTCGGGATAAAGTAGTGCCATATAACCACCTTCAATGGCAGGATTTAAATATTTATTTCGAAAATTATCAGATCCTTTCAACCCTATTCTTTCCATCATATCTTTTACTGTTAAAGTTTTATCTCCAACAGTATTTATTAGTTTAAGTACATAAATATCTGGTCTAACAGGTGCCTTTGTATCTTTACCTGTATCTTTACCTGTATCTTTACCTGTATCTTTACCTGTATCTTTACCTGTAATATTATAATCTACA
>CAMNII010000018.1 GCA_946540435.1 uncultured Prevotella sp. | reverse complement strand
GGATGATGTTCATCACCGACTCGGCCTCGAAGACGCGGTGCCACTGCACCTTCTCCACGTTGAGGATCTTTCCGCGCAGGGGCAGGATGGCCTGCGTATAGCGGTCGCGGCCCTGCTTGGCGGAGCCGCCTGCGGAGTCACCCTCGACGAGGAAGATTTCGCACTCCTTCGGGTCTTTGTTCGAACAGTCGGCAAGCTTGCCGGGCAGTCCGCCACCCGACATGGGGTTCTTGCGCTGCACACTCTCACGGGCCTTGCGGGCTGCGATACGCGCCGTAGCGGCAAGCACCACCTTCTCACAGATCATCTTCGCCTCGCGGGGATGCTCCTCGAGATAGTTGGCAAGGGCCTCGCCCACGGCCTGCTGCACGGCACCGGCGACCTCGGAGTTACCGAGCTTCGTCTTGGTCTGTCCCTCGAACTGGGGCTCGGCCACCTTGATGCTGATGACGGCGGTGAGACCTTCGCGGAAGTCCTCGCCGGCAATCTCGATCTTTGCCTTCTCGATATTCTTCGAGATGACGGGATCCTGGTCGGCATAGGCTTTCAGCGTGCGGGTCAGCGCCATGCGGAAGCCGGTGAGGTGGGTACCGCCCTCAATGGTGTTGATGTTATTGACGTAGGAGTGGATATTCTCCGAATAGTCGGTGTTATACATGATGGCGACTTCGATGGGAATGCCCTGCTTCTCGGTCTTCAGATAGATGACATCGTCGAAGAGGTGGGTGCGGTGACGGTCGACATAGCGCACAAACTCTTTCAGTCCGTCCTTGGCATGGAACACTTCCTGACGGGTGTTGCCCTGCTCGTCGGGACGCTGGTCGGTGAGCGTAATCCGGATGCCGGCATTCAGGAAGGCCAGCTCGCGCATGCGGCGTGCGATGATGTCCCACTGGTAGTGGGTGGTGGTGAACACCGTCGGGTCGGGCCAGAACTGCTGACGCGTACCGCGCAGCGTGGTCTCGCCGACGACTTTCACGGGATAGAGGGGCTTGCCCTGCTCGTATTCCTGCTGATAGATTTTTCCGTCGCGGAACACCTGGGAGATCATGTGGCTCGACAGTGCATTGACACAGCTGACGCCGACACCATGAAGACCGCCGGAGACCTTGTACGAGCCTTTGTCGAACTTACCGCCGGCATGGAGCACCGTCATGACCACCTCAAGGGCCGACTTGTGCATCTTCTCATGCTCGTCGACGGGAATACCGCGGCCGTTATCCTGCACGGTGATGGATTCGTCTTCGTTAATCGTCACTTCGATATCGGTGCAATAGCCGGCCATGGCCTCGTCGATAGAGTTGTCGACGGTCTCGTTGACCAGATGATGGAGTCCCTTCTCCGAGATGTCACCGATATACATTGCCGGGCGCTTGCGCACGGCCTCAAGTCCTTCCAGTACCTGAATATTACTGGCTGAGTAGTCGCTTGTGTTCTGAATATTTTCTGCCATTTTTCTTTATTTCCTCTAATAGATTGCAAAGATACGAAAAAAACACGACATGGCGAAATATTCGCGTCTTAATTCTACTTAAAAAGCATAAAAAAAACACATGCCGACCCTTCTCTGCTCCCACACAAAGACATTCTTCCTCAACTTTGAAAAACATCATGCTAACCACTCTTCACGACCCTCCGCAAACACCAGTCCCAGTGGGGGCTAACCAAAATAGGTTATTTTGGTCACCAAAATAGGCTATTTTGGTCATCAAAATAAGCTATTTTGGTCGCACGATCCTTACCTTCGTCTGACACGATCCTTACCTTTGGGTTTTCCGACCCTTATTTTCGACCATGGCAAAGGCGGCCAACGGCCAAGGCAAAGGATGCCAACGGCAAAGGCAAGGACTGACAACAAACAAAAAGCACCTGCCGCTGACGACGGCAGGTGCTGCTTTAAGAGATAATCACTTGCGTAACTTAGTTAACGCTGTACTTGCGTAGCTTAGTTGACGCTGTACTTGTGTAGCTTAGTTAACGCTGTACTTGCGTAACTTACTTGACGCTGTACTTGCGTAACTTACTTGACGATGTACTTGCGTACCTTACCGTCGGCCATGCGCATGATGTTCACGCCCTTCTGCGGAGTGCTCACGCGGACACCGTTGGCATTGTAGACGGCGATGCCCTTCTTGGCCAGCTCGACACCTACGGTCTGGATGCCTGTCGGTGTGTTGGTGTAGTTGGTACCGTCGAAGTAGACGAGGCCTGATGCTCCATGGAGTTTCGGATGGATGTCGGTGCCGATGGTCTGACGGTAGCGCTCTACTCCGTTCTTGCTGCCGTTGAGGCGGTAGCACACTTCGCCGCTTGCCAGCTGATCTTCATCGACATAGGTTACCTGGTCGCCCATGCTCTCGTAGCAGTTGATGAACTGCGAACCGCCGTTCTCACGTGCGAAGGGACGGGTCTGGTCGGCACCCTGTATATATCCTGAGTTGAAGCAGTTCTCGACGAGGGCATTGTTGCCAAGCCATCCGGAGATACCGGCACTCTCGCGCGAACCTGTCACCTCACCGGAGTTGTAGCAGTTGCGGATGGTGACACTCATCTGGCTGAGGTCGTTGACACCGAACACACCGGCTGAGTTAGCTCCTTCGGTGTAGATTTCGGCTTCGTTACCGCAGTTCTCGATGAGCAGCGTACCAGAGCCGATGGAGGCACCGACGATACCTGCGGCGTAGCCTGCGTTGACGAGGTAGACGCTGCACGATGCGTCGACGGTGACGTTCTTCACGGTGACATCGCCACCGACAACGCCGATGAGTCCGTGGTTGTTATCTTCCTCGAGGTAGATATTCATGCCAGAGATGATATGTCCCTGTCCGTCGAAGGTACCCTTGAAGGGGAAGTCGCGTGTACCGATACCGCCATAGGTTGGCTCTGAGGAGAGGTCGATGTCGGCATCGAGGGTGATTTCGATGTCACCATATTCTGCACCGATATTGATATCGTCGGCAACAGCCATCAGCTGGGCAGCAGTCTTGATGAGGCGGGCACCGCAGTTCTGGCAGATGCCGTCGTCATCGTATTGGTGGGCATCGCGGGTGGGCTGACTGTCGGTATTGGTGTATTGGATGTCGGCAGGATCGCCGTTGCACTTCAGCCGGCCTACGGCATACACTTTCTTATGGCTCTTGAAGGGTAGCGGGGTGGCATCCTCGTTGATGTTCTGGTACCAGTTCTCGCCGCCGCTAACCTTGGCGTTGAGCAGGTAGGCCAGTTCGCCGCTGGCTACAGCAGGCTCGTCGACGCGTGTTGCTCCGGTGTCTTCCTTCATTCCCCATGAGTCGATGAAGTAGGTATTGCGGATGGTGGGATTGTTACGGCAGATGATGGAGTTGCCCTCCGAGGTGTTGACATAGATTTCGTTGTATACGAAGCAGTTGATGAACTGCGTGCTGCCTTGTCCGTGGGTATAGCCCACCATGCCGCCTACGCCATAAGCGTTGTCGGCGAGGATGTCGCCGAGGACGGCGCAGTTGCGGAAGACGATGTTGTCGTGAGCCACGGCACTGATACCGCCGTGTGTGCCGTCGCCGCTTATCGAACTGATTATCTCAACGTCGGTGACGACATTCTCGATGACGGTAGCGCCCCATGAGTCAACGAACAGTCCGCCGGCAAACTGGGCAGAGGTCTCTATCTTACCTTTGACAAAGAGGTTCTTGATGTAGGCCTTCTCGAGGTGTCCGAAGAGGGCTGCGTCGTTTTCATCACGGAAGTAGTTCACGGTGATGCTGTGCTCCTGTCCGTCGAAGATTCCCTTGTAGCGGATGCCATGTGCAATCATGACGTTATTCAGAGTATAGTCGGAGAAGTCAATGTCGGCAGTCAGGCGGGCATTGCTCTCGTTGTCGCCCTTGTTGACGAGCGAAGCAAACCAGTTGAGCTGCTGCGGAGTAGCAATCTCGAAGAATCCGTCGGCTGCTGGCTTGAGGTAGTCGTGGTCGACATTGCCGCAGACGCTGCAGACGCCGTCGACGAAATCATGGGGCGTGGGCACTGAGGCATCGGTGTTCGAGTAGCTGTTGGCATCGCCGGCTGGCGTGCCGTCGCAGTTCAGGGTACCAACGACATAGACAGTGCCATGGCTCTTGAAGGGCACGGGCTGTGCGTCGACGGGCTGGCCGTTGTCGATATTCTGGAACCATGCGACATCGGCAGACGTGTTGCCGTTAAGGGCATAGGCCAGTGCACCGCTTGCAATGCTCTCGGGTGCGATGTCGGCAACGCCGCTCTGTGTGGTATACATTGAGAAGCAGCGCTCCCGCTTTCCGATACCGTTGGCACGGAAGAGGTCGCGTCCCTCGCCGTCGACACCCGTCACCTCACCAATGTTGTAGCAAGCGACGATTTCGGGATTGTCGCCGAGCCATCCGGAGATACCGGCGCTCTCACGGCCTCCGACGATGCGTCCGCTGTTGTAGCAGTTGCGGACAATCATCTTGGCTGCGCTGCCCATGTCCACACCGAAGATACCTCCGGCGTTGGCTCCTGTGCAATCGATGTTGGCCTCGTTGCCGCAGTTCTCGATGATGATGGTACCACCGCCGTTGGAACCGCCGATGAGGGGTGCACTGTATTCACTGGCTGTCACATAGCAGGTGGCATCGATGATGATGTTCTTGATGACGGCACCGCCGGTGATGACGCCGAAGAGTCCTTGATAGTTCAGTGTCGGCTGATTGATAACCATGTTCTTCACACGGTGCTCCTGACCGTCGAAGGTGCCGTGATAGGCGTTACCCTCTGTACCGATGGGTTCCCACACTATTCCGGTGAGGTCGATGTCGGCAGTGAGCACGGCATTGGCTGCTGCGTCGGTGGTGAAGACGAGGTTCGAGAAGTCGACGAGGTCGTCGGCATTGTTAATCTGATAGACACCGTCCTTCTGGTCGAGTGCCCATGCGCTGGTGCTGAAACATCCCAAAGACAGGACGAGAGCAGCAAAGAGTAGCTTTTTCTTCATACGCATTCTGATTCTGGTTGTAATTGTTTTTAGTTGTTAGAAATCTTTTCGGTGCAAAGTTACAAACAATCACGCGTATACGTACAAAAACTTATAAAAATATAACTTGTTTTAAGGCTAAAAAAAAGCAAAGTCCTGAAAACCAAAACAGTGCAAAATCCATTCCTCTCGATTTGTATAACGAATATAACAGTCTGAAGTCACGAAAAAGCCGCCACACAGCCCCCCGGAGGAGGCTGGCGGCGGCCAAAAATCTTATTGTTATGCTATGTAAGCCTTAGGTCAGGTGAAGCTGATCATGCCTTGAACAGCTTCGGTCTGGGTGCTGTCGTCCTTCTTCTCTACCTGTCCGCCGTTGGCAATGCTGCGGATTTCTTCGAGCATGGCACGCGTGCGCTTATAGGTAGGAACATTCTCCACCCGGAGGATGATGTCCTCGTTGTCGAGGTCCTCAGAACTGAAGAGGTAGATATGCGGGCGACGGCGGTAGATGTTGGTATTGCCGTTGTTGCCGTAGAAGTGCTCACGGCGGATCTGCCGCTCGGCACGGCGCTCCTCCTCGCGGGCTATACGGTCAGCTTCCTCGGCCGACAGCTTCTTGCCCAGGTGGGCATTCATGCCGTCCACATCCTCGATGCCGAAGCCGGTGGCAAGGATGGTGACCTTCACGCGCTTGCCCAGCGACGGGTCGACACACATACCCCATTTGATTTCGAAGTCGCTCGAGAACTTCGACATGAAGTCGTGGACCTCGTTCATCTCGTCCATCATCAGCTCGGTATTCTCGCCCTCGCCGTTGCTGAAGCTGATGGAGAGGAGGATCTTCTTGGAGTTGAAGATATTGTTGTCGTTGAGCAGCGGTGAGTTCAGGGCGTCATCGATGGCTGTCTTCACACGTCCTTCTCCTTCGCCGTAGCCGGTCGACATGATGGCGACGCCGCCATCCTTCAGAACGGTCTTCACATCGTTGAAGTCGAGGTTCATGAAGCCGTGGTTGGTAATAATCTCGGCAATGGAGCGGGCAGCGACGCTCAGGGTGTCGTCGGCCTTGCTGAACGCGCCGAGGAGTGAGAAGTCGGGATAGATCTCGCGCAGACGCTCGTTGTTAATCACCAGCAAGGCATCGACATGCTTGGCCATCTCTTCCACGCCATCGAGGGCCTGGTCGATTTTGCGTTCGCCTTCGAAACGGAAGGGAATGGTGACGATACCCACGGTGAGGATGCCCATCTCCTTCGACACGCGGGCAATGACGGGAGCCGCTCCGGTGCCCGTGCCGCCGCCCATGCCGGCAGTGATAAACGCCATGCGTGTGCCGTCGCTGAGCATGGCTTTGATGTCGTCGATGCTCTCCTCGGCGGCCTGACGGGCCTTCTCGGGTTTGTTACCTGCACCGAGGCCTTCCTTGCCCAGCTGCAGATGAACGGGAACGGGCGAGTCGTTCAGTGCCTGATTATCTGTATTACACAACACGAAAGACACATCGTGGATGCCTTCGCGATACATGTGATTGACGGCGTTGCCACCGCCTCCTCCAACACCAATGACTTTGATGATGCTCTGCTCTTGTTCGGGTTCTCCGAAGTTGAGTATCTCTGATGAATTGAAAGTGTCGTTCATAAATTAATATCCTTGGGGTTATCTTTGTCTGTTTATACTGGTCTGTGATTAGGGATGAAGCGGGGTTATTCGTCGTCACCATTGACGATGGTGTCGATGAACTTGCGCAAGCTGCGCATGAACTTCTTGCCGGGAGCATTCTGACGGCGGAGCTCCTCCTGATGGCGGGCCTCCTCCTCAGCCTCCTCACGCTGCCGTGCCTCTTCCTCTTCGCGACGGCGGGCGGCCTCCTCTTCGGCCTTCTGCTTCTCGGCCTCGGTCTGTACGATGCCCCGACCGCTGGTTTGCTGACGGGAGGGCTCATTGACGACGACGGTGGGTTTCTGGTCGTCGGGAGCGAAGAGGTCGGTACGGATTTCCTCACCGGCACAGTTCAGCTCGCCCTTGGCCAGGAGGCCCAGCACGGTGTTCATCGTTCCGTCAGGGTTGTTGAGCTCGCCATGCTGCGCCGTAACGGTGGGGATGATGGTCTTTGCCACACGGATCTTCTCCACGCGGGTGTGGTTGCGGAAGGCGCGTTCGATATTCTTCATGTTCGAGCCGCCGCCGGTGAGCACGATGCCGCCCAGCAGCTTGTCTACGTATTCGTTGGGAACCTGGAACCATACGTTCTCGACGATCTCCTCGACACGTCCCTCGACGATTTCAACGAACTTACGGCTCTCCACCGAGCGTTCGGCATCGATAGGCAGCATGAGCGTGCTGTCGATGTCGTTATTGTCGGTAAAGGCAGAGCCGTACTTCAGTTTCATCGCTTCTGCCTCATGCTCCTCCATCTGCAACGACGCAATATCCTTGGTGATATTGTTTGAGCCGAGGGGTATCACGGCGAGATGGCGGAGGATATTCTTGTAGTAGACGCTGACGGTGGTGGTGTCGGCTCCCAGGTCGACGAGCACGCTGCCGGCACGCTTCTCAGCCTCGGTGAGCACGCTGTCGGCCAAGGCCAGCGGAGCGAGATGCATCTCGGCAATGGGAAGGTTGGCGGTGGCGAAGCACTTGTTGATGTTACGATAGAAGGCTTTACGCCAGAGGATGTTCAGGAAATTGCCTTCCAGGCGTGTGCACTCAATGCCTACGGGGTCGAGCTGGTATTGCTGGTCGACCTTATACTCCTGCGTGATGGCATCGAGTATTTCCTGTTCGGGATATGACATGCTGCGGTTTCCATCCATCAGTTCGTTAATCATCGCCTGAGTAACGATGGTGGCACCCTGCATGTCTTTGACAATCACATTGCGGACACTGCGAATGCTCTGTCCGCCGACGCCGACATAGACCTTGGTAATCTTGGTCTTGAGGACGTTCTCTAATTTCTTGACAATACTCTGCAGTCCTTGCACGGTCTTGTCCATGTTGTAGACCACGCCTTTGCGGATGCTGCTGGTAGAGTCTTCCTTGACCACGGCAAGCACCGACAGGCTACCGTCAAGGTTCTTTTTTCCTGCGATACCGGTCATCTTTGATGAACCGAGTTCGATAGCAACGATAAATTCTTGTAGCATAACGTATATAAGATTTCTTTAATGTGTTTGACTCTTTATAGTGTCGGCAGGTGCTGCCGGCTGTGTCTCTTCCGCCGGTATGACGACGGGTGTCTGCTTCTCGTCGTGCCGACGCTTGCAGACTATCTGGTTGTCGAATTCAAGATTGACATAGGAGTATTTGTTCCATCCGGCCTTCGGCAGCCCGTAGCGATAGAACTTCATCAGGCGGGTGAGCTTATGGTCGACAAACTGCGTGATGGCCTCATAGCGGGCATCCTTGTCTTTCTCCACGGGCAGCATGCCCAGCTTCACGACATGGTTGCCGACACGGGGTACGATCTCGATGCTGTTGTCATGAAGCACATTAATCTGCTCCACGAGGTTACTCCAAAGCTCGTTCTGCATCAGTGCCCGGCCCAGGGGCGACACGTAGCGGGTGGCAAACGACCGGCTGATATGCCCCGTGGCGATAATCAGGTCGCTGGTATAGTTCATGTTGGGCATGATGCTGTCTTGGTCGTCGATATAGTAGTCGTCGCCGTTCGATGCCTTGATGCGGATGATGGGCAGACGCTGGGTGATGCTGATATTCACCATGTCGTCTTGCGACTTGTAGCATTCGGCAGTCTCAACGAAGGGGCTCTGCCGGAGCATGTCCTCCATCGACCGGATGTCGATGCTGTCCATGATGCACCCCACGGGAGCGAGGTGGCTCTGGCGCAGCCGGTCCTTAATCTCTGCCGTGGTGATGAATGCCTTGGCCGACTCGTCGGCGATGTTGATACGCACATCCTTACAGACATGCTTCGTGCCGTCGGGCTTGTTGAACATCGTGAAGGCCATACAGAGATAAGCCACGAACACCAGTCCGAGGATGTAGGTAAGTATTCTCTTGATGATGAGTTTCGTCTTCACTTGCTTTCTAATATCTTCGTTATTTGCGGAACTAAATTGTCTAAGTCGCCTGCGCCCAGCACGACAAGCACATCGAAGCTGCGGCTCTCACACAGTGGGAGCACGTCTTTCAGGCTGATAAGGCTGCGCTCGACGCCCGGCTGCAGGTTGTCGTAGATGAGGCGGCTGGTGACACCCGGGATGGGAGCCTCGCGGGCAGGATAGATATCGAGGAGGATGACCTCATCGAAGATGCTCAGGGCCTCGGCGAAGTCGCGGTAGAAGTCGCGGGTACGGGTGTAGAGGTGGGGTTGGAACATCGCCGTAATCTTACGGTCGCGGTAGAGCTCGCGCAGGCTGCTGGCACTCTGCTGGATTTCCTTCGGATGGTGTGCATAGTCGGAGAGGAACACGCAGCGAGGGGTGTTGATCTTGAAGTCAAAACGGCGGTCTACACCATGGAATGTCGACATGCCATAGCGCAGTTCCTCTGCCGTACAGCCGTTGAGCTGGGCCATGGCCATCGCTGCCACGGCATTCTCGATATTGACGGGTATGGGCTGGCCTAATGAGATGCCGGGAACGTTCTCCACGGGCGACACAAAGTCGAACGTGATCTGTCCGTTCTCTATCTTGACATGCTCGGCATGGAAGTCTCCCTCGTCGCGGCTATACTCATAGACGCGCACGTCGGCCTTGACATCGGGCCTCATCTCCAGTCCCTTCTTGATAATCAGTGCGCCGCCGTCCTGGATGAGGGTGGTATAGTGGCGGAAACTGTCAAGATAGGCCTCCTTCGTGCCGTAGATGTCGAGGTGGTCGGGGTCGGTGCTGGTGATGACGGTCATCCATGGGCGCAGCCAATGGAAGGAGCGGTCGAACTCATCGGCCTCGATGACGACATAGTCGCTATGGTCGGAGAGCAGGTAGTTGGTGCCGTAGTTCTTCGTGATGCCGCCGAGGAAGGCGTTACACTCCACGTGGCTCTGGTGCATGAGATGTGCGCACATGGCCGACGTGGTGGTCTTGCCGTGGGTACCGGCCACACACAACCCCTTGTGGGCCATCGTCAGGGTGCCGAGCACCTGAGCCCGTTTCTGGATGGTTAAGCCGTTCTCACGGAAGTACACCAGTTCCTGATGCGTAGCAGGGACGGCAGGGGTATAGACGACGAGGCAGCTCTCGGTATTCTTACAGGCCTGCGGAATCTCCTCCACGTTCTCATCGTAGTGGATGAGCATGCCTTCCTTCTCCAGCTGGCACGTCAGCTCCGAGGGTGTGCGGTCATAGCCGGCCACCACCAGTCCACGATGCATGAAATAGCGGGCCAGGGCACTCATGCCGATGCCTCCTGCCCCGATGAAGTAGACTGCGCGTATATCTTTCATTTCCATTTGTCTTCGTTCCTTTCTTTATGGTATTTGTATTACTCCTCCCCGGCGGTGGCCAGACGGATGACTTCGTCGGCAATGATGGCGGCGGAGTCAGGCAAGGCCAGTGTCAGGATATTCTTGCTCAGGGAGGCCAGCATGTCGGCGTCACCGACCGTGGCGACAGCTTTCTCGAGCAATACGGCAGGAGCCTCGCTGTCCTTCACGTAGATGGCTGCATTCTTGTTTGACAAGGCAAGGGTGTTCATCGTCTGATGGTCTTCGGCCACATTCGGCGAGGGCACCAGGATGACAGGCTTGCCTATCAGGCAGAACTCAGAGATAGAACTGGCTCCGGCACGACTCACCACCAGGTCGGCGGCGCGATAGGCCACGCCCATGTCGCTGATGAAGTCGGTGACCTTCAGGTTGGCGGGCATCTTTCCCTCGAGCTGCTGCATGATGCTCGCATGATAGTAACGGCCGGTCTGCCAGAACACCTGCACATCGTCGTGACTGGCCAACAGGTCGAGGTGCTGCAGGATGCTCTCGTTGATGGTTCGTGCGCCGAGGCTTCCACCGACGAAGAGGATGGTCTTCTTGGACGGGTCGAGTCCCAACGAGCGCAGGGCTTCCTCGCGGCTCACCGTGGTCTCCAGGAGACTCTGGCGCACGGGGTTGCCTGTCTTCAGCAGTTTCTCCTGCGGGAAGAAGCGCTCCATGCCGTCGTAGGCCACACAGATCTTCTTGGTGTTCCTTGCCCGCCCGAGAATCTTGTTGGCCTTGCCGGCAAAGGAGTTCTGTTCCTGGATCAGGCAGGGGATGCCTTGCGAGGCGGCGGCCTTGAGCGTGGGGAAGCTGGCATAGCCCCCTACCCCGACGGCTGCCATCGGCCGGAAGTCTTTCAGGATACCCTTCACGATGCGGTTGCTCTTCCACATCTTATAGGGCAGAGTGATATTCTTCAGCAGGTTGCTGCGGTTGAAGCCGCAGATAGGCAGCCCTTTAATCTCATACCCGGCCTGGGGTACGCGCTGCATCTCCATACGGCCCTCGGCACCGACAAAGAGGATCTTTGCCTCGGGGCACTTTGCCTTGATGGCATTGGCTATCGACACGGCAGGAAAGATATGTCCTCCGGTACCGCCGCCACTGATGATTATTCTGAGTTCTTTATCCATTGACTGCTACTTGCATTTGAGGGTTTACGGTGTCTTTCTCCCTGATATCCTTGGCCACCTTTGCCGTGCGGCTGATACTCAGGAGTACACCTATATAGATACAGTTGATGATCGACGAGGTGCCACCCTTGCTCACCAGCGGGAGGGGCTGTCCGGTGATGGGCGCAAGGTCTACGGCAACATACATATTGAAGCAGGCCTGCACCACCAGCAGCAGCGCAATGCCCATCGCCAGGAAGGCGGGGAAATTATTCTCGCAGCGCCGGGCGATGCGCGCCGTGCGGAAGAGCAGGATGATATAGAGCAGGGCGACGAAGATGCCGCCGATGAGTCCCATCTCTTCGATGATGATGGCATAGATGAAGTCGCAATGGGCAGCAGGCAGGAAGTCGCGCTCTACGGAGTTGCCGGGGCCTTTGCCAAACAGACTCGACGTGCCGATGGCAATATTGCCATGCACGCGCTGCGGCTTGTTCTTCACGTCATACTTGGCCTTCGGGTCGTCGTTCGTGAAGTCTTCCAGACGCATCTTCCAGGCACCGAGGCGGTGGAACACCTTCTCACCGAGTGTCTTGTCCTTCTTCACCTCTTTCTTCTTATGATACTGCTCATAGCGCTGCTGCTCAGGAGTGAGCTCCACCTTCTCCGTCTTACCGAACACCATCACCACGGCAACGGCCAATGCAGCGGCCACGATGACGCAGGTGACGAGTTTTCCCAGCTGTGTCCAAGGCACACGGCCGATAATCATCATCAGGAAGATGACAAAACTCAGCAATGCCGCCGTGGAGAAATTCTCGAAGAATATCAGCGGGATGATGAAGGCACTGATAAAGAGGATATAAGGCATGGCCTGGCGGTCGGCTCCTTTCTCCCGCTGCATGGCACTGAGTATCTGTGCCGTGGCCAGGATGAGGGCTCCCTTAGCCAGCTCTGAGGGCTGGAAGGGGATGCCGAAGAAGCTGAGCCAGCGGGCTGCGTCGTTGGTCTTGCTGCCGACGAGATAGACAGCTATCAACGACACGAAGGCTCCTACCAGCAGGATGGGTGTGAACACCTTGAAGAAGCGGCACGGAATATTCAGGACGATGACCGTTCCGACCACGCCCATGAGCAGGATGGTTGTATGATAGATGACGGGCGTAAAGTAGTTCCCGCTCTTATAGGTGAGCTGGGCGGAGGCGGAATACACCTCCATGATGCTGATGATACAGAGGAAGAAGAATATCATCCATATCACCTTATCGCCTTTGAAGATATTACTAATCTTTTTTTCCATTACTTTCTATATAGAATGTGGGTGTCACCTTTACTTGATGTGTCCGTCGGCATACCGTCATCAGAGGGCACGGGCCAGAGCTTTAAACTGCTCGCCGCGGTCCTCCATGTTGCGGAAGAGGTCGAACGAGGCACAACAGGGTGAGAGCAGCACGGTGTCGCCTGCTTTGGCAAGTGACACACAGGCCTTCATGCAGTCGGCCATCGATGCCGTATCGGCGATGGGCAGTCCCATCTCGTCGAAGTTCTCATGGAGCTTGCTGTTGTCGACGCCCATGAACACCAATGCCGTGCACTTCTCACGGATCAGGGGCTTCAGCGGCTCATAGTCGTTGCCCTTGTCCAGTCCGCCGAGGATGAGGACCGTCGGGGTGGTCATGCTCTCAAGGGCATAGTAGCAGGCATCGACATTCGTTGCCTTCGAGTCGTTAACAAAGCGTACGCCATTGGCCGTGCAGACATACTCCAGACGATGTTCCACGCCGGGGAAGTCGCCCAGGCAGCGACGGATGACATCATGCGGGATGCCGGCAGCGTTGGCAGCGAGGCCTGCCGCAAGCATGTTGTAGCGGTTATGGCGGCCCGGCAGCGACAGCTCGGCTTCGGGCATGGCAAAAGGTGTCGGTGCGGTAAGCACATACTGTCCGTCGCGATGGTAGCCCACCAGTCCGGCAGCCTCATGGATATCAAACGGACAGACACGGGCAGCCACCTCGCGGCCTTCCAGCTCCTTGCGGATGACCGGGTCGCCGGCCCAGTAGATGAAGGTGTCGGCGGCGGTCTGGTTTTGCAGGATGCGCATCTTGGCAGCAGCATACAGGTCGAAGCTGAAGTCGTAGCGGTCGAGGTGGTCGGGCGTGATGTTCAGCAGCACGGCGATATTCGCACGGAACGTGAACATATCGTCGAGCTGGAAGGAGCTCAGCTCTATCACATACCACTCGTGGGGAGTCTCTGCCACCTGCAGGGCCAGCGAATGACCGATGTTTCCAGCCAGACCCACATCGAGGCCGGCCTCACGGAAGATATGATAGGTCAGGCTCGTCGTGGTGGTCTTACCGTTGCTGCCGGTGATGCACACCATCTTCGCATCGGTGAACCGTCCGGCAAACTCAATCTCGCTCACCACGGGGATGCCTTTCTCCACAATCTTGCGCACCATAGGCACCTCCTTCGGTATGCCCGGACTCTTCACCACCTCGTCGGCCATGAGGATATGCTCCTCGCTGTGGCGGCCTTCCTCCCACTCGATGTGATGGTCGTCGAGCATCTGCTTATAGGTGGCCTTGATGACCGATTTGTCGGACACGAACACGTCGTAGCCCTGTTTCTGTGCCAGGATGGCGGCACCGACACCGCTCTCTGCGGCGCCGAGTATGACGATGAGTTTCTTCCCGCCCGTTGTCGTGAGGCCGGGAGTATGGTTGCTGTTGTGCGCTATAGTTTCTGTCATTTCTTTGTACGTTGCTGATAGGATGGTTATCTGACCTTCAGGGTGATGATGGTGAGTGCGGCCAGGATGATGGAGACAATCCAGAAGCGGATGGTAATCTTCGACTCATGGAACTGTCGCTTCGGCCAGCTCTTGAGGACGAACTTGCTCGTGGGGTCAAGGTCTGCGTCGAGCTTACGGAAGTTGTCGTGGATGGGAGTCGCCCGGAAGAGGCGCACACGCTGTCCGCGCTTCTTGTAATAGGCAAAGACGCGGGTCTGGATGATGACGCTCAGGCTCTCGACGAGGAAGATGCCGCAGAGGATGGGCACCAACAGTTCCTTGTGGATGATGACGGCTGCGACACCGATGATGCCGCCGGTCATGAGCGACCCTGTATCACCCATGAACACCTGTGCGGGATAGGCGTTGTACCACAGGAAGCCGATCATCGCTCCGATGAAGGCACAGAGGAACACCACCATCTCCTGCGAGCCGGGGATATACATGATATTGAAGTAGGAGGCATAGCCTACGTGACTCGACACATACGCGAAGATACCCAATGCCACGCCGATGATGGCGGAGTTGCCGGCACACATGCCGTCCATGCCGTCGTTGAGGTTAGCGCCATTGCTCACCGCCGTCACGACGAGGATGGTCATCAGCACGAAGAGCACCCATCCTGCGGCATTCTTATATTTCCCGCAGAAGGCTGTCAGACTGGAATAGTCCAGGTTGTGCTCCTTGACGAACGGGATGGTGGTCTTCAGCGACTTCACCGGCTCTGACTTATAGGTGACGACAATCTCCTGGCCCTGCTTCTCGGTAATCAGGTTCTCATGGATCTTCGCATCGGGACTGAGCCAGAGCACCAGTCCGACGATGAGTCCGATAGACACCTGCCCGACAATTTTGTACTTGCCCTTGAGGCCCATCTTGTTATGGCGGAAAATCTTGATATAGTCGTCAAGGAAGCCCAGGAAGCCCAGCCACACGGTGGTGAAGATGAGCAGCAGCAGATAGATGTTGCGCATGCGGCCCAGGAGGAGTACGGGCACGAGGATGGACACGGCGATGATGATGCCGCCCATGGTGGGCACGCCCTTCTTCTGTACGCCGAAGGGGTCGATGGCGGCATCGCGCTGTGTCTCACTGATATTCCGACGGTGCATGTACTTGATGAACCGCTCGCCGAACCACGCCGAGATCATCAGCGAGAGGATGAGCGTCAGCAGGGCGCGGAAAGAGATGTACGACCACAGGTGGGCTCCCGGTATGTTGTACTGTTCGAGAAATCTGAATATATAGTATAGCATTGCTCTGTTGTTTTCTTTCTGTTCGTTATTCTGTTAGGGCGGGATGTCATTGTGCGATGACGGCGACATGGCAGCACGCCGCCATGCGTCACTCGGTGCCGAAGGCCTCGGTCACCACTTCCTTGTCGTCGAAGTGATGCTTCACGCCCTTCACCTCCTGATAGTCTTCATGACCTTTTCCGGCGATGAGGATGACGTCGCCTTTCCCGGCCAGCATCACGGCAGTGCGGATAGCCTCGCGGCGGTCGGTGATGGCAAGCACCTTCTTCATCTGTTGCTGGGTGAGGCCGGCAAGCATGTCGTTGATGATGTCCTGCGGCTCTTCGAAGCGGGGGTTGTCGGAGGTGATGATGACACGGTCGCTCTGCTTCACGGCCTCCTGAGCCATCAGGGGACGCTTGCCCTTGTCGCGGTTGCCGCCGGCACCGCAGACAGTGATGACCTGTCCCTTGCCGTTGAGCACCTCGTGGATGGCCTTGAGCACGTTCTCCAATGCGTCGGGGGTATGGGCATAGTCCACCACGGCCGTCACGCCAGATGCTGAGCGTACGGGCTCCAGGCGTCCGCTGACGCTGTGCAGGGTGCTCATCACCAGCAGGATGTCGTCGGGCTCCTTGCCCAGCATGCGGGCAGCGCCATAGACAGCCAGCAGGTTCGACACGTTGAACTTCCCGATAAACTGCACGCCAACCTCGCGGCCGTCGATGTCGAGGTACATCCCCTCGAAATGGCACTCAAGGATGCGTGCCTTGAAGTCGGCCATCCGCTGAACGGAATAGGTCTTCACGGTAGCCTTGGTGTTCTGCACCATGAACATGCCGTTCTTGTCGTCGGCATTCGTGATGGCAAAAGCCTTGCGGGGCAGCATGTCGAAGAACATCTTCTTTGCGTCGCGATAGTTCTCAAACGTCTTATGATAGTCCAGATGGTCGCGGGTGAGGTTGGTGAAGATGCCTCCGGCGAAGAGCAGTCCGCCGATGCGCTGCTGCACGATGGCGTGGCTCGAACATTCCATGAACACATATTCGCAGCCGGCGTCGACCATCCGGGCGAGCAAGCGGTTCAGTTCGATGGCGTCGGGGGTGGTATGCGAGGCGGGAACGGCTTCTCCTTCGATGTAGTTGCACACGGTGGAGAGCAATCCGCAGCGATGACCCATGGCTCGGAACATGTTGTAGAGCAATGTGGCGATGGTGGTCTTGCCATTGGTTCCCGTGACACCGACGAGCTTGACTTTCTCCGACGGGCGGCCATAGAACGCCGTGGCTACGGGACCCACCGTCTGTTCGGTGGAAGTCACCTGCACATAGGCGACATGGGCATCCGGTGTCTCGGGCAACTCCTCGCAGAGCACTGCCGCAGCGCCCTGGGCTATAGCCTTCGGGATGTACTGGTGACCGTCGACCTGCGTGCCTCGCATGGCTACGAAGAGGTTGCCTTCTGCCACCTGCCGCGAGTCGATATTGACGCCGGTAATCTCAGGGGTCTCGGGACCTACCACGCTTTTCAGCGCACCCATCTCCTTCAGCTCGGTGATGATATCTGACAGCTTCATATTCTCTTTATATATAATAAGGTAATATATAATAATGTGTACTCTCTGTTTCTTTTGTCTTTAAAGCGGTTGAGGACAGCCATTAGGGCCGCATGGTCAGCATGCATAGGCTGCCTTTGACGACGGGTTGTCCGGCGGCAATGCTCTGGCTGACCACCTTTCCGCGCCCGTCGATCTGTGTCTTCAGCCCTCGGCTTTCGAGCAGGTAGACGGCATCGCGGGCACCCATTCCCACTACATTGGGGACGATATTCTCCGAAGGCATGCGCTGTTTCTGAAGCTGAACGGTGTTCTTGCCGTGCAGCGTGGCGACGCCCCAGACGGGCTGTCCGCTGACGAGGGCCTCGCGCCATTCTCCGTCGGTATTGATATCGATGCTCTCCAGCACATAGTCGGCCGAGAGGATGTTTCCACATTTCACGTCGGGCAGGGCCTGCGAGTTCTTGTCGTGGGAGTCCTTCGCATCATATACCACGTGGCGCGACATGATGCCTTCAGCCACCTCCTTGAACACGGGACCACCCACATTCGAGCCGCCGCCGGTGCGTGTCTTTACGACGACGATGCAGCTGTAGAGCGGGTTGTTGGCAGGGAAGTAGCCTGCGAAGCTGGCGGTATAGACCACTCCGCCGGCCTTATATCCCTTGGCGCCGTCGGCAATCTGTGCCGTGCCGGTCTTTCCCGCGATGGGGAAGAGTCGCGACTTCACCGACTTCCTGGCCGTTCCTTGCTCAACGACGAGTTCGAGCATGCGCTGTACCTTCCGCAGGGCCTCGGGATGGCGACAGATGCTCTGTCGCATCACCTCGACGGGGAACTCGCGCACCACCTCGTTATCCTTCTTGATGCATTTCACCAGTCTGGGGCGCATCATCTTTCCGTTGTTGGCAATGGCGTTGTAGAAGGTAAGGGTGGAGATGGGCGGTATCTGTGTCTCATAGCCGATGCTCATCCAGGGGAGTGCCGTGGGGTGCCACTGTGCCTGGTCGAGTTTGCCGTTGGGCAGTCGGCGCGGCATACGTATCCTCGGGTTCTTGGCCTCGGTGAGGGGCAGGCTCAGCGTGTCGTGGATGCCGGTACGGTAGACGCCGCGCACATAGTCCTCGGGATGGCTCCTGTAGTGCTCATCGATGAGTCGGCTGATGCCGATGTTCGAGCTCTGCTGCATGGCCTTACTGAGGTTGATGACGCCGAAGCCGAAGCCCTTGCTTGCCGACCAGTCGCGCATGTTGCTGCCATACATCCTCATGACGCCGCCGCCGGTATCGACGGTGGTGGTGGTATCGATGACACCGTCGTCAAGGGCCACGAGTGCCGAGACGGTCTTGAACACCGAACCGGGTTCGATGAGGTCGGTGACGGCATGGTTATACACCTCCTTGTATTTGCCGTTCCAGTAGTGGTGGTTGTTGGCATCGACGTTGAAGGTGTCCTTGTCCAGGTTGACGAGGGCTTTGATGTCGCCCGTGCTCACCTCCATGACGATGCAGCAGCCGTGTTCGGCATTCATGCTGTCGACCATACGATAGAGGGCATGCTCGGCCAGGTCCTGGATGGTGATGTCGAGGGTGGTGACGATGTCGCAGCCATCCTCCTCGTCCTTGACGTTGATGTCGAGCCATCGGTTCAGCACCTTCCGTCGGTTGATATATCCTTCCTTTCCGGCCAGTTCCTCGTTGAAGTAGCGTTCCAGTCCGTTGTTACCTCTGTCATTGCCATAGGTGCCGATGGTGTTTCCCGCCATCGACCCATACGGTTTCTTGCGGGCGTTGAGCATGGCATCCTTCTCGATGAGTCCGCTGCGATACGACGGGAAGCGGAACAGGGGCAGCTGCTTCACCTCCTGGAACTGCTCATAGGTGAGCTGGTCGCTGTACTTCGGGAGAATCTTAAACCAGCGGCTGTAGCGTCTGACGCCGAGGGAGTCGACATACCCCTCGAAGCCTTTCTTCATCCGTTCGGCATAGTATTTCACGGAGTATTTGGGGTAGATGCGGTTCAGTCCGATGGCGATGCTGTCGATGACATCGGGGAAGAGGGTGTCGTTGCCGGCGGCATAGATGGCGTCGAAGTCGACGACGAGCTGATAGACGGGGAGCGACGAGGCGAGCAGTTCGCCGTTGGCCGACAGGATGTCGCCGCGATGGGCGGGCCGTGGCAGGCTGTCCACCTTGAGTTTGCTGGCCAGGCTGTCCCACACCTGGTGCTCGCTGACCATCATATATCCTGCCTTCCCCACGCCGATGCTGATGAGGAGGGCAAGCCCGACTGCGATGATGATATATCGCAGCATGATATTCTTGCTGTCGAAGTTCTGTTTGTCTTTGTTGTTCCTATCCATGAGTCAAGGATGTTAGTTGTCGGTGGGCACATCAACCATATACGGCGGCTGGGTGGAGGTCTCGAGTTCACTGTTCTGCAGCTGGCGCAGCTTGTCGAGCACGTTGGCCTGCCGGCATTCCTGTGTCAGCCGGCTGGTGTTCGAGAGTTGGCGGAAGCGCATGTCCTGCAGTTCTTTCTGCAGCTTGTCAATCTTGATCAGGCGCTGCTGGCAGCCGTAGCGGTTGCTGATGCTGAGGATGACGAAGAAGACGATGAGCAGGATCAGCCATATTTGCTTGCGCAGGCCGGCGGCCTTGAACATCTCGCCGGCAAGGATGTTTCCCAGCCGGAAGTTGCCTTTCAGCGACGACTCGTCCTCCGTGGCCCGCTCATTGATGACGTCGCTCAGCGAACGGGGAGCCTCTTCCGAAGTGTCGTCGGACGGGGCAGCGTCAGCGGAGACCTTGCCTGTCGTCGGCGATGTCTTCCCGTCGCCATTGGCAGCAGAGCCCGCTGTAGCGGCCTTGCCAGCCGATACGGTAGTCCCCTCGACGGTCGTCGCCGTAGCCTCGGCGGGCTGCGGGTCGGCCTTCTCCGTCTCTTTGGCCACTTCTATGGTGAGCGTGTCGTTGACCGACAGCTGGTCTGTCTCCTGATTCTTCATTTCTTCTCTGCTATTCTAAGTTTCGCCGAGCGGCTGCGCGGGTTGCGCTCCTGTTCCTCGGCGGAGGGTGTGATGACTTTGTTGTTGACACTCGCCAGCGGAGCGTTGGTACGTCCGAAGAAGTCCTGCTCCATGCGGCCCTCGGTATTGCCCGAGCGGATGATGTTCTTCACCATCCGGTCCTCCAGCGAATGGTAGGTGATGACCACCAGGCGACCGCCGGGTCGCAGCAGGTCGGTAGCCTCGGCGAGCATCTCGCGCAGCGCCTCCATCTCGCGGTTCACCTCGATGCGCAGTGCCTGGAACAGTTTCGCCTGCTCCTTCTTCTCGCGCTCACGGGGGAACAGGGGGTCGAGGAGGCAGAGCAGCTCGCCCGTCGTCGTCACGGGTGCCGACTGGCGCGCCTTGACGATGGCGGCTGCCATGCGGCGGGCCTGCCGCAGTTCGCCGTAGAGATAGAACACGTCGGCCAGCTGTGCCTCGTCGTAGGTGGCCAGGATGTCGGCTGCCGTACGCCCGGCCCGTTTGTTCATGCGCATGTCGAGGGGTGCGTCGAAGCGCAGGGAGAAGCCACGCTCGGCATCGTCGAAGTGATGACTCGACACACCGAGGTCGGCCAGCAGACCGTCTATCTGTTCCACGCCGTAGTAGCGCATCCAGTTGCGGAGATACCTGAAGTTCGAGCGGACGAACGTGAACCTGCCATCCTGAGGGATGTTCTTCTCGGCGTCGGCATCCTGGTCGAAGGCGTAGAGGTGTCCGTCGGCCTCCAGACGCGACAGGATTTCGCGCGAGTGTCCGCCGCCACCGAACGTCACGTCCACATAAACGCCGTCGGGCCGAATAATCAGCCCGTCGACACTCTCATTCAGAAGTACCGGTATGTGATAGTTTTCAGTCATAGGCAACAACAATTTTTGTCAGGACGGATCACTCATCACCTCTTCTATCGACTGAGAGAAGACGGCGGCATCGAGCATGACGCGCTGCTCCTCTTCAGGACTCCATATCTCTATCGTGTCGCCCATGCCCTTGAAAATAATCTGCTGGCTGATGCCGGCCATCTGCAGATAGCGGCGGGGCAACAGCAGACGGCCGTTGCCGTCGAGCGTCAGCAGCTCCACGTCGGTCATCAGCTGGCGATACAGCTGACGGTGCAGCCCGTTCCAGTAGTTCAGCCGGGCATTCAGACCGTCAGTCAGCTCGTTCCACACATGCTCCGGATAGAGCACCAGACAGCGCTGGTGGATATCCTTACGCATCACCAGACACTCGTCGCCGCCCGTCGCCAGTTCCTTGCGGAATACTGAGGGCAGGAAAACGCGACCTTTCGCGTCGGCTTTGGCTTCTATGTTACCTAAAAAACGCATGTGTACATCTTTAGAAGTAATTCTCCTGCAAAATTATAAAAAATTCCCCACTTCACTCCACTTTTCCCCACAAATTTTTCCTTTTTCGATAAAAAAGTTACATTTTTGCGCAAAACACCCCTTTTGTGCAACCCCAAAACCGTCTTCCAATGTCCTTCACTCCAAACGCAACGACGCTAAAAAACGAAAAAGGCAGCAAAAGTCACCCTTTCCTTTCGGCATGACCGACGCCGCTGGAGACTCACCTGCAGGCCTTCCCAATTTAGTAAAAAAAGTTAATTTCCCTCAAATACCTTTCTCCAGATGAACTAATAACAAAAAAAACAATTAAATTTGCAGGTTGCATAACAATTACAATTACTGCCAATTTTATTTAAACCAATAATATAAAAACTTATGAACATTAGAATTTTTAACAAAATGAAAGGGCTACTATTACTCTCTGCCGCTATAGTGGGGGGGTAAAGAATCTTTCTTCTAAGCGTAGTCTTACTAATTTAATGCTTGTGGCACTGCTGATGTGCCTGGGTAGTACGACGGCTAAAGCCGAAGACCATTTACTCGTTGGCGGCTGCACTGCCAGTGGTTGGAATTCAGGCGAATATAATCGCACTCCAGTTGCCATGGTAAATGTTGCTGAGAACGTATGGATTTGGTGCGGAAAAATCACTACCGGT
Source organism: uncultured Prevotella sp. (assembly GCA_946540435.1). GTDB lineage: Bacteria > Bacteroidota > Bacteroidia > Bacteroidales > Bacteroidaceae > Prevotella. The sequence goes on along the minus strand of CAMNII010000018.1, from coordinate 22,504 downwards.
GAGGGTGACGCCGGCCGCTTCAAGATTCCAAATTCTAACGATGGATGGGAAGGCTACTGGGCTCCCGCACAGGGAACGGTGCTCACCTCGGAATGGTCAAACCTGTCAACTAATGGTACAGGCGACTATAAATTCTGTGTTGCCGAGGAAGGCATCTACAAGGTAACCATCAATACCAACACCCTTAAGATTAAGGCAGAGAAGCTCTCAGAGCCGACAAAAGACGGAGACTACTATCTGCTGGGCGGCGTGGCTGACTACTATTGGTATGCTGGTTCAGTCACATCAGGTGAAAACACACTCAAGGCACGCATGACCGCTGACCTCGACTTCACCACCGATGGCTTCTTCCCGCTTGCTTGCGACAAATTCAAGTTTAAAGGAGAATTTGATGGCGCCGGACATACACTGAGCGGTATCAACGTGATTGGAGCAAACAAAAACCTGGGACTCTGCAGATATGCAACCGGTGGAACCTTCATCCATCATCTTTTGGTGGACGGTTCCTTTACGGGTGAACAGAAAATTGCAGGTCTTATCGGTTTCGCCCGTGATGGTGGCGAAATCACGCTGACCAATGTTGTCAACAAGGCCAATGTGCGAGCTACTGGCGACACCAATGCCAATGCATCTGGTTTTGTTGGAGCCGCAGAGGACGGAACTAAAATTATAGCCACCAACTGCGCCAACCTGGGTAATGTTATCGGACAAGATGGTCAGTGCGCAGCCTTCGCCGGCTGGACGCAAGGAGGGACTACCTTCACCAATTGCTACAATAGCGGCACCATCTCTAACATGGAGAATAACTGCAATCTGTATCGCAACACAGGTGCTGTCACACCTACCAACTGCTACGATGCCACTGGAGTTGATTCCTACACGCAAGGAACAAAGGTTGATCCCGCCTTACTCGCTACTGGCGAGCTTGCTTTCATGCTTAACGGCAATGCTGATGCCGGCACATGGCACCAGAAACTCACTGACCCGAAAGATGCATATCCCATACCCTTCGGAACTGCCGAGACCTTGGTCTATGCCAACGGCGAACTCCACTGCGACGGAACATCCAAAGGCTCCAGCGTATACAGCAACGTTGCCGGTTCCACTCGCGACGACCACGACTTTGCCAATGGTTTCTGCACCTACTGCGACACCTATCAGCCCGGTTTCATGACAGACAACGGAAGTGGCATCTATGAAATCTCAACGAAGTATCAGATGAAGTGGTTCTCCTGCCTCGTCAACAACGAGAATGCCTCGGCTAACGGACAACTCATGAACGACATCGACATGACCGGCATAACAGGCTACACGCCTATCGGACAGGCTGGCCATGAGTTCAAAGGACATTTCAACGGACAAGGACACCGCATCCAGAACCTCGACCTCTCGGGCAATGCCGGATATAACAAGCAAGGACTGTTTGCTGAAACTAAAGACGGAGCTATCATTGAGAACCTCATCATGGATGCCACCTGCACCATCAAGGGTGTTGATTATATAGCAGGTATCCTCGCCTATAATAGTGGCAATAGCGTTATTGTACGTAATTGCGGCAATGAGGCCACCGTCACAGGCACCGGAGCCAATGCTGCCGGTATCTTAGGCTGTTCAACATCACAAGTAAGCATTACCAACTGCTACAACACCGGAGCCGTCACGGGCGGAAGAGAGAGTGCTGCCATCTGCGGATGGATGGGCTCCAACTCATCAGTCATTCGGAACTGTTTCAACAGCGGAACAGTTGCCGGACAGGACGGAACCAACCGCATGTACCGCAAGGGTGATGCTCAAGCTGAAAACCTATACGACATAGATGGTGTACAAGCTACAGCATTCACCGATGTGGACATGGCAAGCGGTCAGCTGGCTTACCTCCTCAACGGCAGCACTGACGCCGGCACATGGCACCAGACGCTCGGCACCGACGCCAACCCCGTACCCTTCACCACCAGCAATGCCGTCTACGGCGCAAAATGGGACGGAACGAACACCGTATACTTCAACAACGAGGCTAACGTCATCACCGCCGGCAACGTCGTCATCAACGACCTCTGCGACAACTTCAACATGCCCACAGGAGCCGTCAGCGTGACCGCACAGAAGGTGAGCTACAGCCGTGCCAACGTGGCTGGCTTCAACACCGTATGCCTGCCCTTCGCACTGACCAGCACCATGCTGCCCACAGGAGCAAAGATCTACACCACAGGTGATATCGGAGCTACCAGCGTGAAGATTACCGAAGTCACCGAGGTGGCCGCCGGACAGCCCTGCCTCGTCGAGTTCCCCGCCGACTACACTGGCACATGGGACATCAACATCGACGCCGCAACACCGTTCGCCCTCGTACCCGTTAACACGGGCGACCTGAAGGGTTCCTACGCCACCACGACCATCGGAGCCGGCAAGTACAAGCTCAACCCCGAAGGAACTGAGTTCGGCATCACCTCCGATGCAGCCGAGGTCTATCCCTTCCGCGCCTATCTCGAGGCAGGTAGCGGCGCACGCGGCCTGAGCATCATCTTCGGCGACGAGACCGGCATCAACGGCGTTGGCGCAGCAGCTGCTGCCGTCGAGGTTTACAATGCCAAGGGTCAGCGCATGCAACAGCTGGAGAAGGGCGTGAACATCGTCCGCATGGCTAACGGCCAGACCAGAACCGTCATCGTGAAATAAGGTATCCAAATGATCAGTGACTAACAATAAAAGTATAACACTATGAAAAAGAACTATATAGCACCAAGCACCATCGCATGGAAGATGGCGCCCGTCGTATTGAACGCCACATCATTAGGGATGAACGGCACTGGTGTTGACTCATCACGCAAGTCAAGAATGTTCGTCGACGACGGCCAAGACTACTACGACGAAGAAATGGAAGCCAATGCTGCACAAAACACCGTGAGCAGCCAGTCGCTCTGGGACTAAACCCACCGGCTTCCTGAAACAATAGTGAAGGCTCCTGTCTGCACAACAAGCAGACAGGAGCCTTTTCCGTTGTCCAACCCGGCACACCAGAGCGTGCAAATCCTTGCCTCTAAAAGCCAGTTCACCCACGCACGAAAGCCTATCACCCCTCATACGAAAGCCAGTCACCCCTCATACAAAATCCTGTTCCTCCACGCACGAAAGCAAGTATCGTGAAAGCAAAATCGGCGAATTTGCTGACCAAAATCGGCGAATTTGGTGACCAAAATGGGCGAATTTGGTCGGACGATGCTTACCATCGACAGTGCCGGTCCTTACCCTCGCCACCACCGAACCGCTGTTTCCTGCAATTGGTGTCAGGCAAAAACCTATTAAAAAACAATGAGGTCTCGGCATCATAATCCGATAAATCTGCGCAATCCGATGACATATTTTTATTATATTCCTGATGATTTTTGGAGACTTAAACATCGAAAGACACGAATAAATGGGGATGCGCTTCGCGCAGAACCGACGAACAAAGCAAGTGCAGAGCCAAACTCGTTTGAGCTTTGCCATGCAAGGAGGAGGAAGACAAAGTCAAATCTTAGAAAATCTCACAAAAATCTATTAAAATCTATGATGCCTCGGCATCATGAAAAACATTAGTACCTTTCGTGCCTTTCGATGTTATAAAACCTATGGAGATGTGCGCATGTGAAAGGAGGGAACATCGAAAGAAACGAAAAACACGAACTTTCTGAAAAGCGAGAGCAGAACGAAGTGAACTTCTGCCATGCCAAGCTAAAGGGAAGTCAACGAAGTTAAAGGACGAAAGGAGGAGGGACGGGCTTCGCAAACGTTTACGTAAGGTTTCATCCTATATAATATTGTATGGTTTGAGAAAAAACCGTATCTTTGCAACCATAAACAAAGGAAATGCCTCAAAGCCATAAACCTCTCCAAATCTTAAACACTCAAAAACCAAAGGTAATGAAAAAAATCTTCCGCTTCTCGCTCATCGCCGCAGCGCTGGCATCCATGTCAACCTCTGCGGTTGCTCAGGACTATGCCGCCTTCCGCGAAGGACTCATCGACGACATCCGGCCGCAGGGCTGGCTGCTGGAGTTCCTGCAACGGCAGGCCGACGGGCTGACGGGCCATCCCGAGGCCATGGCCTATCCCTATAACACCTGTCTGTGGGCAGGCGAGATAGAGCGTCAGAACGAGAACCCCGATGCCAAGGACTGGTGGCGCTACGAGCAGACCGCCTACTATACCGACGGTCTGCTGCGGCTGGGCTATCTGCTCGACGACGAGGCACTCATCGGCAAGGGTGAGGAAGGCATCAGCTACACCATCAGCCACGCTCAGGACAACGGTCGGCTGGGCAATGCGAAGATCGAGTCGCTATGGCCGATGGCTGTCTTCTTCCGCGCCATGCAGGCCGACTACTGGGCACACGGCGACGCCTCTGTCATTGATGCCCTGGAGCGCAACTACCTCAGTCTGAACACATCACTGCTCACCAACGGGCGCCGCCATATCGTGAACCTCGAAGGCATGCTCTTCGTCTATGGCATCACCAAGAACGAGCGTCTGCTCACGATGGCCAAGGAGGCCTACGACCTCGGCGGCTTCGAGCTGGATGCCTCCGTGGCCGCCTCACAGGGCAGCATCCTCATGCACGGCGTGACCTATGCCGAGATGCTGAAGATACCGCTCCTGCTCTACGCATATACGGGAGAGCAGCGCTACCTCGACCTGGCCATGAATGCCGAACGGAAGCTGGAACGCGACCACCTGCTGCCCGACGGACTCTACACCAGTGCGGAATACACCATGGGGAGCGACATCGACTATGCCCATGAGACCTGCGACATCACCGACTACACCTGGTCGCTGGGCTACTTCCTCCAGGTGACCGGCCAGGCCGAATGGGCCGACCGGCTGGAGCGTGCCATCTTCAACGCCGGCCTCGGCGCCATCACCAAGGACTTCAAGGCCCTGCAGTATTTCTCGTCGGTGAACCAGATGATCTGCACGGGGACCTCCGACAACAACGCCTTCAAGCGCGGGAAGACCTGGATGGCCTACCGACCAATCCACGAGACAGAATGCTGCGTGGGCAACGTCAACCGCTTCATGCCCAACTTCGCCTCACGGCTGTGGATGCGCGGAAAAGACAATGCCGGCACCCCCTCCCCCATCATCGCCACCCTCTATGCACCCAACAAGACCACCTTCGACGTAGGCGGCACCGCGGTGACCATCACAGAAGACACCCGCTACCCCTTCGACGGGACCATCACGTTCCGCTTCTCCATGGCCGAGGACAAAGCCTTCCCCTTCATGTTCCGCATCCCCGGATGGGCCACCGAGGCCGCCGTCGAGGTGAACGGCACGACTGTCAACATGGCGTTGGAGCCACAGACCTTCGTCACCCTCGACCGCACGTTCCACGACGGCGACGTGGTGACGCTAAGCCTCGGCATGGATACACGCATCGTCGAGGCAGAGGGGCAGGGACGCTACGTGGAGCGCGGGCCGCTGCTCTACACCTATGCCATCCCGCAGCAGAAGACAGAGGACACCACCGTCTATTCGAACATGAACGGGAAGAAGTCAGAGAACCCCGACTTCAAGTCGTGGAGCATCACGCCCGACGGACCCTTCAACTACGGCATCGACGAGGCGACCACCGACGCTTCGGCACTCGTCACCGAGATATACAAGGAGCGGCTCGACAACGGCTATCCCTTCGACCTGGACAACGCCCCGATAGCCATCAGCCTGCCCGTGCGCGAAATCATCTGGGGTCTCGACGGCGGCACCCGCAACCCCAACCTGCCGCTGAGCGACGTGCTCATTGCCAAGGACGAGACGGCAACAATCCGCCTCGTGCCCTACGGCTGTACGGAGCTGCGCCTGACCGTGTTCCCCGTCGTGCCGGCCGAGAAGGAGGAAGACCTGACAGACCGGCTGCTCGTCAACCCCAGCTTCGAGATGCTCGATGCCGAGACCTATAACGCAGGCGGTGTGGAGCGCAAGACACAGGTGCCCTACGGCTGGCAGACGTCAGGAACGATTAACGGCGTCTCCTACGGCATCAACAACGATGCCACGACGAAGTTCGGCGACAACATCTGCTGGTTCCGCCTGCTGCCCTTCTCCAAGGGTTTTGAACTCTTCCAGACCGTCGACGAGAGCCTGCTCGAGCCCGGCATCTACCGCGTGTCGTGCTGGCTCTGGAACCAATACAACCAGAAAGGCAACTGCCGCCTGTTTGCAGAACCCTCCACGGCCAATGGCGAGACCGGACACGGCGGCGTGGTGCAGTATTACGGCAGCCGCGACGAATACGACCGCAACATCGTCGAGGGCGAAGCAGCCACCTTTGCAGGCTATGGCGGCGGCGACTCGAACATCTCACCGAAGTTCGTCATGAACGAGATGGTGGTCTTCGTCACCGTCGGCGAGGGAGAGAGCCTGCGCCTGGGCATCCGCTCCGACGGCACGAAGAAAGACGGCTCACAGGCATCGTCCAACGACCCTGCCGGATGGTTCAAGGTCGATAACTTCCGCATCGAGCGTGTCGACGCCATCCCGATGGACAACGGCGACGAGGACCTGACATTCACTGCCCAACACCTGGTCAACCCCGACTTCGAGCTCAACACCTCCGGACAGCCCAACACCAGCGGCACCACCTCGCGCGGCGTGCCCTACGGCTGGCAGATCAACGGTCCGTTTCCCGGAAACTCCTACGGTGTGAACAGCGACGGCCTGAACAAGCACGGACAGAACGTGTGCTGGTTCAATCAGCAGGGCGGTCCCATGCCCGACGACTTCCAGCTCTCACAGACCGTCAAGGGTCTCGAAGGCGGCCGCTATCAGGTACGCTGCCGCCTGTGGGTGCAGAGCGGACAGCTCGGCCGTTGCCGCCTGTTCGCCGCCACGACGGCCAACCCGCTGGGCAGCGTGCAGTACTTCGGTCGACCCGAGGACTACCAGCTCAACCGCACAGAGGGCGAAGCCGACACCTTTGCCGGCTACCCGGGAGGCAGCAACAGCCAGTTCATCATGCAGGAGATGACCGTCTATATCGACCTGGCCGACGGCGACGACCTCACCCTCGGCATCCGCTCCGGCAACATGGAGGGCAACGGCGAGACCACCACCGGCTTCGACGCCTCGGGATGGTTCAAGGCCGACCACTTCCGCCTGAAGCGCGTCAGCGACACGACCACCGGCATCCCGACCCCCCAGCCTCATTCCTCACTCCTCACCCCTCATTCCTCATTCCTCTACGACCTGCAGGGCCGCCGCGTCAACACTACGTGCTGTTCTCAACAAACAGCGATGAAGAAAGGCATATACATCCAGAACGGAAAGAAAATAGCTTATCAGAAATAAACATACGACTAACACGCACCTTCCCGACACTGACCCTTGAAGGTTGGAACGTTGCAGCGACAACCCTATGAACAAGAGAACACGATGAACAGAATGCTATACGTCCTCCTGACCTTCCTCCTGCTCACCCCATCGTGCTGCAGGGCACAGAAAAGCGCTGATGTCTGCGTCTATGGCACCACGCCGGCCGGCATCATGGCAGCCTGTGCGGCAAAGCGTGAGGGGAAGAGCGTCATCCTCATCGAACCGGGACGCCGCATCGGCGGCATGACGGCCGGAGGACTCGGATGGACCGACCTCTATCATCCCGAGATGCTCAAAGGCTATGCCCGCCTGTTCTACGAACGTATAGCCACCCACTATGGCGAGACAGGGATGAAGCTGACCTTTGAGCCGAAGGTGGCGCTGGCCGTCTTCCGCCAGTTTCTCAACGAGGCAGGCATCGGAAGCGTGCTCATGCAGCAGCGCATCGTCAAAGCCAAGAAGAAGGGCAGCCGCATCACCGCCATCACCGTGGAGGACGCCGAGAAGCCCCACCGCCACACCACCATCAAGGCAAAGGTATTCATCGACTGCAGCTACGAAGGCGACCTGATGGCCCGGGCTGGCGTCTCCTATACCATCGGACGCGAGTCGAACGACACCTACGGAGAGACTGGCAACGGCGTGCAGATACGTCAGAAGCACCAGTTCCCCGACGGCGTCGACCCCTATGTGGTGAAGGGCGACCCCGCAAGCGGCCTCCTCTGGGGCATCAGTCCCGACAGCGTAGGCAGGCAAGGCCAGGGCGACCGCCATGTGCAGGCTTACAACTTCCGGCTGACACTGACACGCCATGCCGACAACCGCATTCCCATCACCGATGTCGTTCCCGACAACTACGATCCTTCCCGCTACGAACTGCTCATCAGACTGAAGGAGCGGAGCCCGTGGCGGTCGTACGAAGACTGTCTGAAATGGTCGCCGATGCCGAACGGCAAGTGCGACATGAACAACCAGGGAGCTTTCTCCACCGACCTGATCGGCGAGAGCTACGACTATCCCGAGGCCTCCTATGAGGAGCGCGAAGCCATCTACAAGCGGCACCTCGACTATACCCTCGGCCTGCTCTACTTCATGTGGACCGACGAGCGCATCCCGGCCCATATCCGGAAAGACTTGGCGCAGTGGGGATGGCCGCGCGACGAATACGAAGACAACAACCACATCACCCCACAGCTATACATCCGTGAGTCGCGGCGCATGCTGGGACGGATGGTGATGACGCAGGCCCACTGCGAAGGCACCGCCGTCGTCAGCGACCCCATCGGCTATGCCGACTACACCATGGACTCCCACAACTGCGGACGCTACGTTGTCAACGGCATGGTGAAGAACGAAGGCGATGTGCAGATACACCTCAGCAACGGTCCCTACCCCATCTCCTACCGTGCCGTCACACCCAAGGAGCATGAGGCCTCAAACCTCATCGTCCCCGTCTGCCTCTCGGCATCGCACATCGCCTTCGGCTCCATCCGCATGGAACCCGTCTACATGATGCTCGGCGAACATTGCGGAATGGCTGCATGCGAAGCCATCGACCACCACGCCGGCTGTGTGCAGCAGGTGGATGCCGGCAAGGTGACGACCCGCTTCAACAATATTGAACGAACAACAAAATAAAAACATATAGAGCACTATGAAAAAGTATTTCTTGCTACTGGCAACCTTGCTCCTTTCGCTGACTGCAAGCGCACAGGATGCCATCACCGTCAGCACAACGCCTGCTGACGACAGTTTCACCTTGGTCGGCACCGACCAGTCGGCCACGTTCCTTCTCGATGCAGCGGATGCGGAGGTCGTGATGACAGCGGCCAACTGCGTGGCCGAAGACATCAAGGCCGTGACCGGACAGCGCCTGACCGTCACCACGGGAGACAGCAATGCCGACGGCAGACCCGTCATCTATGCCGGCACCATCGGAACCACACTCATCACCGAGCTGGCCGAAGCCGGCGCCATCGACCTCAGCGAGATAGCAGGACGATGGGAGGTATACAGCCTTCAGCGCATCGACAAGGACCGGCTGGCCATCATCGGCTCCACACCGCGCGGCACCGCCTACGGACTGTTCGAGCTGTCGCGCCTCATCGGTGTCACGCCATGGATATGGTGGGCCGACGTCGCACCGCAGCAGCACGCTGCGCTCTACCTTGCCGGAGAGAAGACGGTGTCGAAAGAGCCATCCGTGAAATACCGCGGCATCTTCATCAACGACGAAGACTGGGGACTGACCCCCTGGGCTGCCAAGGGGCTCGACAAGCAATACAACAACATCGGGCCGAACACCTACGCCCGTGTCATGGAACTGCTGCTGCGCCTGCGGGCCAACACCCTGTGGCCTGCCATGCACCTCTGCTCGGAAGCATTCTGGGCCAACAAGGCCAACCTGCCCGTGGCCAAGAAATACGACATCATGCTCGGTTCCAGCCACTGCGAACAGATGCTCCGCGACAACGAATGGGAATGGCGGCACGCACCCTGGAACGGCAACAACGACGACTGGAACTACGTCACCAACAAGACCAAGATACAGCAGTACTGGGAGGAGCGCGTAGCTGAGAGCGTAGGCTACGACGCCATGTACACCCTCGGCATGCGCGGTGTCCACGACTGGGGCATCTCCGGCTATCCGTCGACACAGGACAAGGTGCGCGGACTCACCGAGATCATCGGCTTCCAGCGCTCCCTGTTAGATAAGTATATGGGCGATGCCACCACCGTGCCGCAGCTCTTCATCCCCTACAAGGAAGTGCTCGACGCCTATAATGCCGGTCTGCAGGTGCCCGAGGATGTCACCATCTGCTGGGTGGACGACAACCACGGCTACATCCGCCAGATGCCGCGTGCCAACGAACAGGCACGCAGCGGCGGCAACGGCATCTACTACCACCTCTCCTACCTCGGCAGCCCCGTCAGCTACCTCTGGCTCAGCACCATCTCGCCGTCGCTCATCAGCTACGAACTCTCGAAAGCCTACAGCCAAGGTATACAGACGCTGTGGGTCATCAACGTCGGCGACATCAAACCCGCTGAGATGGAGCTCGAGTTCTGCATGGACCTCGCCTGGGACGTCGACCAGTGGGCTCCCGACAAAGCCTACGACTACACCGAGCATTGGATGGAGAAAACCTTCGGGGCCGACGTGGCCGAAGAGCTGACAGCCATCAAACATGAGTACTACCGGCTGGGTGCCTCCGGCAAGCCCGAACATGTGCATGCCATTGCCTACACCCGTGAGGAGCAGAACCAGCGCATCGCCGACTACCAAGCCATCGCCGAACGCGTGGACGCACTGAAGAGCAGCATCCCTGCCGACCTGCAGGATGCCTACTTCGAACTCATCGAGTATCCCGTAAAGTGTGCCTACGAGATGAACGTCAAGACCTTCCGCGCCGCACAGAGCATGGAGCTGGCACGCGCCGGGCAGCGTGACGCCGCACTGGAATATGCCGCCGAGGCCCGACAGGCCTACCGCTTGATCAGCGACCTGACTAAGAAGTACAACACCGGCATTGCCAATGGCAAGTGGAACGGCGTGATGAGCATGAAGCCTCATGGCGACGGCCAGTTCAACATGCCCGTCACGGCCACCCTCACCTCCATCAATAACGTCAAGACCGAACTGAAGACGACAGAGACCATCGTCGTGCCCGCTGCCGACTTCACCGCCTCGAGCGGCGACCTCACCACCTTGCGCGGCTTGGGCATCTCCGACAATGCCGTCACCGTATGGCCGCTCAACATGACGGCCTACACCTCTGGACGTATCTCACAGGCACCATGGGCCGAATACGACGTGCCCGTGAAGGCCGGGAAGAACAGCATCCAGGTGCGCTGTCTGTGCACCTTCCCACTGAACAGCACCTACGACCTGCGCGTGGGCGTCAGCATCGACGGCAAGCGGGCTGAGGTGAAGTCGCTGAAGACCACTGCCATGGAAGGCAAATGGAACACCACCGTGCCACAGGGCTTCAACGATGCCACCATTGACTATACGGCCGACGAGGACAAGACCGTCAAGGTGCGCGTATCATTCATGGACCCGGGCGTCGTGCTCAGTGAGATCTATAGCATCGTGCCCGAGATAGAAGACCTCACCCTCACCGAGGCACTCATCGAGAACTACGACTTCGAATACAACCACGACGGACAGCTCAACCAGCCCGGGAACATCGGACGCGGCATCCCAGCCGGATGGCAGTCGAAAGGCGAACTGAAAAAAGGCAGCAACGGACTCGACAGCTACGGTGTCAACCAGGACGCCCTGAACTACCACGGCAACAACGTATGCTGGATCAACAGCGTACCCATGCCCAGCGACTTCTGGCTCTACCAGACCATCCCCGCCGGGAAGATAGAACCGGGCGTCTATAAAATCTCGTGCATGCTGTGGGTAGAGAATTCCAAGAAGACCAACTGCCGACTCTTTGCCAACCAGAACGTGCAGTACTACGGCTACGAGAGCGACTACACCCGCCTGCTCACCGACGGCGAAATCAATACCTATGCCGGATATGCCGGAGGCGACGCCAGCGCCATCACCCTGCGCGACATGGAAGTATTCGTCACCGTCGGCGAAGGCGAAGACCTCTCCTTCGGCATCAAGACCAGCAACCGCAAGAACGACGGCTCATCGGCCACCGACAACGCGGGATGGTTCAAAGTCGACTACTTCCGCATCAACAAGGTCAGCGAGGTACCACCGGCAGACGAAGAAGACCTCACACTCACTGAGCGCGTTCTGAAGAACTACGACTTCGAGTTCTATAGCGACGGCGGCACCGTGAAAGAGAACAACGACGGCACGACACGCCGCTACACCCCCTACGGATGGAACATTACGGGCACCTTTCCCGGCCAGTCCTACGGCATCAACAGCGATGCAAACAATCCACACAAGACCAACGTGTGCTGGTGCCTGCCACAGGGCGGATACTTTCCCGAAGGCTTCCAGCTCTACCAGACCATTTCCGCTGCGGAGCTCACACCCGGCCGCTACCTCGTGCAGTGCAAGCTGTGGGTAGAAGAGAACTACCTCGCCACCACCCGCCTCTTTGCCAACCAGAACGTGCAGTACTACGGCATGGACATCGACTATGAGCAGAACCTCACCGAGGGCGAGCAGAACACCTTCGCCGGATACATCGGCGGAGCCAACGGCAGTTACAACCTGCAGGACATGTGGGTCTACGTCGACCTGGCTGAAGGCGAAGACCTCACCCTCGGCATCCGCGCCGACCCCAGACAAAGCGACGGCACACGCCACTCCGAATACAAGAACGGATGGTTCAAAGTCGACTACTTTCGCATCAACAAGGTCAGCGAGACTGACGTGATAAGCCAACTGCCAACTGCCAACAGCCAACAGCCAACAACCATCTACGACCTGCAGGGCCGCCGCATCACGTCATCAACCGGTGCTCAACACCCAATATTGAAGAAGGGCATCTACATCAAGGACGGCAGGAAGGTGGTGCTGTAGGCAAACCTCCGAAAGCTATTTCTCTTCATACCCTTGCACGACAAGGTATGAGTAAAGAGAACGGCCATCTGCATGTATACCTTGCAGATGGCCGCTTTTCGTATGGACAGAGATTTCCTTACACGTTCTCCAATGCCTGACGGAGGTCGTCGATGATGTCGTCGACATGTTCGGTACCGATGCTCAGGCGTATGGTGGCGGGTGTGATGTGCTGCTGTTCGAGTTCCTCGGGTGTCATCTGCGAGTGGGTCGTGGTGTAGGGATGGATGACGAGGCTCTTCACGTCGGCCACGTTGGCGAGGAGTGAGAAAATCTGGAGGCTGTCAATGAACCGCCAGGCTGCCTCTTGGCCCCCTTTGATCTCGAAGGTGAAGATGCTGCCGGCTCCATTGGGGAAGTAGCGCTGGTAGAGGGCGTGGTCGGGACGTGTGGCTACTGCCGGGTGGTTGACGGCGTCTACCTTCGGGTGGTGGCAGAGGAAGTCGACGACTTTCAGGGCATTCTCCACGTGGCGTTCTACGCGCAGCGAGAGGGTCTCGAGTCCCTGCAGCAGGATCCATGCGTTGAAGGGAGAGATGGCGGCGCCAGTGTCGCGCAGGATGACGGCACGGATGCGGGTGACGAAGGCAGCAGGTCCTGCCACGTCGGCGAAGACGGCACCGTGGTAGGAGGGGTCGGGCTGTCCGAGGGTAGGGAATTTGTCGGCATGGCCTTTCCAGTCGAACGTGCCACCGTCGACGATGACACCTCCGAGGCTGGAGCCGTGTCCGCCAATGAATTTCGTTGCTGAGTGGACGACGATGTCGGCACCATGTTCGAAGGGTCGGATGAGGAAGGGTGTGCCGAAGGTATTGTCGATGATGAGGGGCAGGTGGTGGCGGTGAGCCACGTCGGCGACACCTTCGATGTTGAGCACGTCGCTGTTGGGATTGCCGAGGGTCTCGGCATAGACGACCTTTGTATTGGGCTGGATGGCATCCTCGAGGGCCTGTAGGTCGTTGACGTTGACGATGGTGGCGGTGATGCCCTGTGTGGTGAGGGTATGGGTGATGAGGTTGAACGAGCCGCCGTAGAGGTTGTCGGCGGCAACGATGTGGTCGCCGGCCTGCAGGATGTTCTGCAGGGCATAGGTGACGGCGGCGGCACCGCTGGCCACGGCGAGGGCTGCCGTGCCTCCTTCGAGGGCTGCCATACGCTGTTCGAAGACGTCCTGCGTGGAGTTGGTCAGCCGGCCGTAGATGTTCCCGGCATCTTTCAGTGCGAAGCGGTCGGCGGCATGCTGTGAGTTACGGAACACGTAGGAGGTGGTCTGGTAGATAGGCACGGCGCGGGCGTCGGTAGTTGGGTCGGCCTGTTCCTGTCCTACGTGTAGCTGTAGGGTTTCGAAGTGTAGTTTACGTTTTTCCATCTTACAATCTTTTTACTTTTATAATGGTACTTTAGTCCTTCATCTGTTCGTTTGCTCAGTCTTTCCTTTCATGCAGTGCCGGGCAGATGGCGAGTGCGCGGTTCTCGGCCGCCTCCATGATTTCGCGTTCGCCCGGTCCTTTGTCGTTGATGCCGCAGAGGTGGAGGATGCCATGGATGATGACGCGGTGGAGTTCTTCGCTGTAGTCCTTGTGGTATTTCTCGGCGTTGGTTCTGACGGTATCGAGCGAGATGACCAGGTCACCGTTGATCTGCTGCCCTTCGTCGTAGTCGAAGGTGATGATGTCGGTGTAGTAGTCGTGGCCGAGGTATTCATTGTTCACCTCGAGGATTTTCTCGTCGTCGCAGAAGAGGTATCCCACTTCGCCGACGGTACGTCCGTAGGTGGCGGCGACAGCTCTGATCCACCGTGTGGTGTCGCGTTTTCTGATGTCGGGCATTCTGACGCCCTCTGCTGAATAGCTGATCATGATTGGTATGGATTGTTGTTTTGTTGACGTATCTTTTCTCTTTCCTTGGTCGACGAGACGTCCACCAGGTGGGGTTCGGCGGGCAGGAGTACGGTTTCTATGCCGTGGGAGCGGTTGAAGTCGGCCTGCAAGCGTTCGTATTCCAAGTCGGCGGCGTTGCGCACACCCTTGATGAGGCAGCAGGCTCCGAGCCGGCGTGCCAGGTCGGCGGTGAGTCCTTCGTAGGCAACGACGCTGACGCGTTCCTCGCCGGCATAGCGCCGCTCGATGGTGTCGCGCCGTTCGTCGACGGTATAGAGATAATGCTTGTCGGGGTTTACGCCGATGCCTATGACAACGCTGTCGACGAAGGTCAATGCCCGCCTGACGATGGAGGCATGTCCCTCGGTGAACGGGTCGAAGCTTCCCGCGAATAGTCCTATATGTTTCGTTTTATCGTTCATTGCTTATTGTTGACTCCCTATAAACGGCTGTTACCCCCTTCAGTTCCCCATTTCCCGGAGGACAGCCCCCCCGCAGGGCTAATCATAATTTCTCATTACTCATTTCTCATTTCTCATTGACTCCGTCGATACCCACAAGACTCCTGTAAACGGCTGGCACTTCCCGCAGGGGCAGCATCGTGCCGCCGTTTATCAGTCGCTTTGCGGGCATTTCTCATTGACTCCGTCGATACCCACAAGACTCCTGTAAACGGCTGGCACTTCCCGCAGGGGCAACGTCGTGCCGCCGTTTATCAGTCGCTTTGTGGGCATTTCTCATTTCCTCCATTGAGTGCAGCGACATACTGATAGAGTTTGCGATAGAAGGGATGTCGGCAGAGGGTCATCGGGTCGCCCAGGATGATGAGTTTCATCCGGGCACGGGTGATGGCCACATTCATTCGTCGCAGGTCGCGCAGGAACCCTATCTGGCCGTCGTCGTTGGACCGGACGAGGGAGATGACGATGACGTCGCGCTCTTGTCCTTGGAAACCGTCGACGGTATTGACTGTGATGAGGTGGCGGTAGGGTTTGAAGAAGGCCTTTTTCTTCAGCAGGCTCCGCAGATACTGCACCTGTCCGCGATAGGGCGAGATGATGCCCGTGTCGATACGCTCTTCGAGGATGCGTTCCTTGCCGATCTTCGTCAGGTACTGTTCGAGTACGGCGAGGGTATAGTCGGCCTCCGCCTTGTTGACGAGCGAGAAGCCCTGCTTCATGTCTGTATGCCCGGTGGATCCGTCGGCAGGCGACAGGACTGTTGTTGCCATGGTGTTTGCCCGCCCTGACGGCTGCTCTCCTTGCTGTGCGAGGTCGCGTGGTGTGAGTCGCCACTCCATCGGCACGTCGTAGTCGAGCACGCTGCGGTATTTCACGTCAGGAGCACATTCCACCTGACCGTTGTAGAACCAGTCGGAGGAGAAGCGCATGATTTCTTCGTTCATGCGGTATTGCATCTTCAGGAGCGTTACCACCTCCGGTTTCTGCTCTACGATACGCTCCATGAGGGTCTTTCCCAGACCGCCCTTCAGCGCAGCCATCGACTTCACCGTCGGAGGCAGCTGGCAATGGTCGCCGGCGAATATCACGCGGCTCACGCGGCGGATGGGTATCCAGCAGGCAGCCTCGAGGGCTTGTGCGGCCTCGTCGATGAACAGCGTGGTGAAGTGCATGCCTTCGAGCAGCCGATGAGCCGACCCCACCAACGTGCAGGCGATGACGCGTGCCTCGGCAAAGAGCTCGGTGTTGATGCGGTATTCCAGTTCGGCAGCACGCCCTTTGAGGCTCTCCACCTTCTGATGATAGCGCTCGTCGCGACGCGCCTTGCGGCTGCGCAGCTCCCGGAGGGCCTTGCGGATGGCCCACAGCTGGGGATAGTCGGGATGGGCTTCGAAGCGCCGCTCGTAGGTGAACGACAGCATCTTGTCGTCCACACGCACCGGGTTGCCGATGCGGAGCACGCTGACCCCACGGTCTACCAGTCGCTCACTGATCCAGTCGACAGCCATGTTCGACTGCGCACAGACCAGCACCTGAGCCTCACGGCGCAGCGTCTCGTGGATGGCCTCGACAAGGGTGGTCGTCTTTCCCGTTCCCGGCGGCCCATGGACCACCGCCACATCCTTCGCCCTGAGCACCTCGCCCACGGCATGCTGCTGGGCTGCATTGAGCCACGGCAGGCGGATGTCACCGAAGGAGAAGGTCTCCGCCCGCTGGCGGGAGTAAAACAGGTCGCGCAGATAAGCCAGCCGGTTGCCCCGGGCACGCATCACCCGGTCCAAAGCGTCGAACATCGTGCGGTAGCTGGTCTCGTCGAACGACAGCTGCACGCTCAACGCTCCGACAGCCTGCAAGGACTCAACGTCGGCCTGTTCGGCAATGGCGACGACCATGCGGCTGCCGTCGACAAACGAGACAGTGCCGGTGACGGCCATCTGGCGCTGCTTCGCCTTGGCGAGCGAGTCATGATGGCTGACGATGACGACCGGCTTGCCATATTCAAAGTTATGGTCGGTATCGTCATCCTGCGTACGCAGCACCTCCACCACCCGCTGGTTGAGCGAGTTATAATAGCAGCGCCCCAGCCTGACATTCAGCCACGCATCGCCACGCAGGGCACGCCGCTCCAGGCCATAGGCTTCGGTACGGTCGGCAAAGAGTTCCTTTTCGGCGAGATACTCCATCTGCAGGAGAAAACGCTGCCGCTGCAGGGCAAGAATAGGGTTCTGCTCGTTCATTGGTGGGCAAAGTTACGAAGAAATGCTTAGAAAAACAAAAAAATGATTATAAAAGATTTCATCCTTTCACTATAAATTTGTAATTTTGCAGCAATATTCATTACAAATTGATTAAAAAGACGACATGAAAGTAGCAATTGTTGGCGCGAGCGGAGCCGTAGGGCAGGAATTCCTGCGCATCCTGGCCGAGCGCAACTTCCCCATGGACGAGCTGGTGCTGTTCGGTTCGGAACGGTCGGCAGGAAGAAGTTACGAGTTCAAAGGCAAGCAGCTCACCGTGAAGTTACTTCAGCATAACGATGATTTCCGGGATATCGACATCGCCTTCGTGAGTGCCGGAGGTGGCACATCGAAGGAATATGCAGAGACCATCACCAAATACGGCACGGTGATGATCGACAACTCCAGTGCCTTCCGCATGGACGACGATGTGCCGTTGGTCGTTCCCGAATGCAACGCCGCTGACGCCCTGGTGCGCCCGCGCGGCATCATCGCCAACCCGAACTGCACGACCATCATGATGGTGGTAGCACTGCAGCCACTGGAACAGCTCAGCCATATCAAGCGCATCCGCGTATCGTCATACCAGAGTGCATCGGGAGCCGGAGCTGCCGCCATGGCCGAGCTGCAGGAGCAATACCGGCAGCTGGTGGCCGGCGAACCCGTCACCGTCAGCAAGTTCCCCCACCAGCTGGCCTATAACGTCATCCCGCAAATCGATGTCTTCACCGACAACGGATATACCAAAGAGGAGATGAAGATGTTCAACGAGACACGTAAGATCATGCATACCGACGTATGCTGCTCGGCCACCTGCGTCCGCGTGTCATCGCTCCGCAGCCACTCCGAGAGCGTGTGGATAGAGACCGAGGAGCCCATCAGCATCGCCGCAGCGCGCGAAGCCATCGCACAGGCACCGGGATGCGCCCTCGTCGACGACCCTGCCAACCTGCGCTACCCCATGCCCCTCGACACTGCCGGGCACGACGACGTATACGTAGGCCGCATCCGCAAAGACCTGGCCGACGTCAACGGGCTCACCCTCTGGCTCTCGGGCGACCAGATACGCAAAGGAGCCGCACTGAACGCCGTACAGATAGCAGAGTATCTCATCAGCATGAACGATGTCGGTTGACAAGCCATAAACAATGAATACCGAGAGCAAGCATATTGAGAAAATCATCGACATCGAGGCCATCCTGCGACAGAAACTCGGACGCCGGATGCGCTTCGTACCACGCTTCCTGGTAAACCTCATCAAGAAGATTGCCCACGAAGACCTCGTCAACGAATGCCTCACGCTGAACAAAGACAAGCACGGCGTGGAGTGGATCGACGGATGCATCGACTTCCTCGGCGTCAAGATAACCGTCAACGGGCGCGAGAACCTGCCGGCGAAAGATGACGGGCGCCTCTACACCTTCGTCTCCAACCATCCACACGGCGGCATCGACGGACTCGTCCTCGGAAGCATCATCGGACATCAGTACGACGGACAGTTCCGCTACCTCGTCAACGACCTGCTGCTCTTCCTGCCAGGCTTCGCCGACCTCAGCGTAGGCATCAACAAGAACGGCGCACAAGCACGCGACTTCCCCAAACGCGTAGAAGCCGTATTTGAAAACCCCACCCATGTGCTGATGTTCCCCGCAGGACTCAACTCCCGACGCATCAACGGAGAAATACACGACATCCCCTGGAAGAAGACCTTCATCGTCAAAAGCGTGAAACACCAGCGCGACGTCGTACCCATCTTCTTCAGCGGACAGAACTCCAACTTCTTCTATCGCTTCGCCAATATCTGCAAACGGCTCGGCATCAAGTTCAACCTGGCACAGTTCCTCCTCGTCGACGAAATGGCCAAAAACATGAACAAACCGTTCACCGTCACCATCGGCAAACCCATCCCCTGGCAGACCTTCGACACCACGAAGACCCCAGCACAGTGGGCACAGTGGGTAGAAGACCGCGTATACCAACTACCCAGCCAACAGCCAACAGCCAACAGCTAACAGCCAACATCGAATAATAAATATATGGAACAACCCATCATTGCACCCGTCGACAAAACACTCCTCAAAGCCGAACTCACCGCAGACAAGCTTCTGCGGATGACCAACAAGAGTAACAACGAGGTATATATCATCACCGCACACAACGCTCCCAACGTCATGCGGGAAATCGGAAGACTGCGCGAAGAAGCCTTCCGGGCCGCAGGAGGAGGAACAGGAAAAGAATGCGACATCGACGAGTTCGACACCTGCGAGAACTGCTACAAGCAACTCATCGTATGGAACCCGGAAGCCGAAGAAATCATCGGAGGCTACCGCTACCTCTATGGAACCGACTGGGAGATACTGCCCAACGGACAGCCACACCTCGCCACCAGCCACATGTTCCACTTCTCCGAGAAATTCCTCAAGGAATACATGCCCTACACTGTAGAACTCGGACGCTCCTTCGTATCACTCGACTACCAGAACGTCAGGGCAAACACCAAGAGCATCTTCGCACTCGACAACCTATGGGACGGACTCGGAGCACTGCCCGTCATCAACCCCGACGTGCGCTACTTCTTCGGAAAAGTCACCATGTACCCATCATACATCCGACGCGGACGCGACATGATACTCTACTTCCTGAACAAACACTTCGGCGACAAGGAAGGACTCGTCATACCGATGAAGCCCCTGCAGATAGAGGAAGACCCCAAAGAGCTCGCCAAGCTGTTCTGCGAAGACGACTTCAAAGCCGACTACCGCATCCTCAACCGCGAGATACGCAAACTCGGATATAATATCCCGCCACTCGTCAACGCCTACATGAGTCTCTCACCCACCATGAAACTCTTCGGGACAGCCATCAACTACGGATTCGGCGACGTCGAAGAAACCGGCATCCTCATCGCCATGGACGAGATACTCGAGGAAAAACGCATCAGACATATCGACTCCTTCATCAAGGAACACCCCGAAGCACTCAAAATCACCTCCGGAGTAAACAAAGTCATCACGCCTAATCACCAATAATTCATCATAAAAAACACCTAAACAATGAAAGCAAAAACCATCCTCATCGCCATCGCCCTCATCATGGGACTTGGCAACCTCATGGCACAGCCACGTGCCGAGTATCCACGCCCGCAGTTCGAGCGCAACGACTGGGTCAACCTCAACGGTACATGGACCTACACCTTCGACTTCGGACGCACTGGTGAAGCACGAGGGTTCGTCAACAGCAAAGGCTTCGACGGAAAGATAACAGTGCCCTTCTGCCCGGAAAGCGCTCTCTCTGGAGTGAAATACGTCGACTTCATCAACTCCATCTGGTACCAGCGCACGCTGACCATCCCCGCAGCATGGGAAGGAAAGAAGATATTCCTGAACTTCGGAGCAGTAGACTATGAAGCAACCATCTATCTCGACGGGAAATTCGTACAGACACACCACGGAGCAGGCTCTTCCTTCTCCATCGACATCACCAACAGAGTAAAAGCAGGCGAAAGCCACAACCTCGTCATACGCGTCAACGACGACCTGCGCGGCGGACGCCAGCCCGGCGGCAAGCAGAGCACGAACTTCTACTCGGCAGGATGCTCCTACACACGCGTCACCGGCATCTGGCAGACCGTATGGATGGAAGCCGTAGACCGCGAAGGACTCAAGAGCGTCTACGCCGTTCCCGACATCGACCAGAAGCAACTCGTCGTCACACCGCAGTTCTACACCGAGTCGAACACCAACCGACTCGTCGTCACCGTCCTCGACGGCAAGAAAGTAGTCTCCACCAAGACTGTCCCCGCCACCAACAACAGCATCGTCGTGCTCCCCTTCAAGACCATGAAGCTATGGTCGCCCGAAGAGCCTAACCTCTACGACGTCACCTATAAGGTCATCGCACAGGACGGCCGCGTCATCGACGAAGTGAAGTCGTATGCCGGCATGCGCAAGATCCACTGCGCCAACGGATACTTCTACCTGAACAACAAGCCCTACTACCAGCGCCTCGTCCTCGACCAGGGATACTATCCCGACGGCATCTGGACAGCACCCACCGACGAAGCCCTCCGCCACGACATCGAGATGTCCAAGGCCGTAGGATTCAACGGCGCACGCCTGCACCAGAAGAACTTCGAAGAGCGCTACTTCTACTGGGCCGACAAACTCGGCTACATCACCTGGGCAGAGTTCGCATCATGGGGACTCAACGTCAACGACGAACTCGCCGCACGCAACACCATCGGCGAATGGCAGGAACTCGTCATCCGCGACCGCAACCACCCCAGCATCGTCACCTGGACACCGTTCAACGAGACATGGGGCGCACGCGACACCGGTGCCTACCCCCGCATGATGATCGACCTGTATAACATCACCAAGGCCATGGATCCCAGCCGTCCCGTCAACGACGCATCTGGCGACAGCCACGTCCTCACCGACATCTGGAGCGTACACAACTACTCACGCGGCGACGGACTCCTCAAAGCCCTCGCCTTCGAACACGGCAAAGAGCCTTACCGCAACATCAACATCGAAGACCGCGGCAAGCAGAACTTCGCACGCTACGACGGACAACCCTACATGGTCGACGAATTCGGCGGACTGCCCTGGATCAAGAAGGAAGACCGCGCATCGTCATGGGGCTATGGCGGCAACATCGACAGCGAAGAAGAATTCTTCAAGATCCTCCGCGGAGAGGTAGAAGCCCTCAAGGCCTCCAAACACGTCGTCGGCTTCTGCTACACACAGATCACCGACGTCGAGCAGGAGAAGAACGGTGTCTACTACTACGACCGCACACCCAAGTTCGACGCCGAGAAATGGCGCGAGATCTTCATGCTCCTTCCCTCCATCATCGAAGATCCCGTAGACCTCAGCTACTAAGCACTCACGCAACGGTCTGCTGCCAAGCGCAACAGACTGGATACACAACCCAAAACAACAGCGTCTGCCTGCATCACTGCGGGCAGACGCTGTTGTTTTTTTATATTGCTGTCCGGTAAAAACGGCCTGAAGGGCCAGAAAGATCTCAGCCCAGGGC
>CAMNII010000017.1 GCA_946540435.1 uncultured Prevotella sp. | reverse complement strand
GTGTCTTATTGTCTACAGGCCTATCTTTTGTTTACCGAACGGCTCCCTACCGACTTCTGATTATCCTTCAAACCGTCAGCGCGTTAATTTATGTAAAAAATACTCCTCATTTGTAGGTATTACGGAGAAAAACATTACCTTTGCACCACCAATAAATAGGTATCAACAATATTAGTAACAATAAAAAAAGAAAGAAGATTATGGCTTACGTAATTGGTGAAGACTGCATTGCTTGCGGTACCTGTATCAGCGAGTGCCCCGTAGAGGCTATCTCAGAGGGCGACATCTATCACATCGACCCAGACCTCTGCACAGAGTGCGGAACATGCGCTAGCGTATGTCCTAATGAGGCCATCAGCCTGCCGTAAGAATCATTGCAGACTTGAGAAACAGGGACTTCCCGTCGGAGACATCCGGCAGGGAAGTCTTTTTTTTGCCCTGCAGGTGTGTGAACTATCGTCGCTTTGTGGAAAAACAGGGTCTACAGGAGCCAACGGCGAAAAAAGTGCGTCCCGATTGATGCGATTTAGCAATTATTGTTGTATCTTTGCAGTAAATTTTAAGATAATAGATATGAGGCATTTTGGAATGATGGCATCGCTCATGGCAGTATTGCTGCTTTGTGGTGCATGTGGAAAGCAAACAACGAATGAAGTGGAGTCTGCCGACAGCACGACAGCTGTTTCTACTGTCTATCTGACGAAGGAAATATCGCCCGAGGCCCTGGTGCGTGTCTATCAGGCATTGGGACGCCAGGCTACCGGCCG
The DNA here is from genome assembly GCA_946540435.1 of uncultured Prevotella sp. Classification (GTDB taxonomy): domain Bacteria; phylum Bacteroidota; class Bacteroidia; order Bacteroidales; family Bacteroidaceae; genus Prevotella. Next base: position 45,517 of record CAMNII010000017.1, on the reverse strand, counting down.
CGTTGCCGTGAAGATCTCCACCGGTGAGTCGGGCAACCCCAACTACCTGAAGCCCGAGCTCATCAAGCAGCTGGTCGACGAGGTCGACGGCACCATTGTGGAGTGCAACACTGCCTATGCCGGCAAGCGCAACACCTTCGAGGCCCACTGGCAGACCATCAAGGAGCATGGCTTCCTGCCTACGTTCAAGGTCGACCTGATGGACGAGGAAGGCGAGTTTACCATTCCCGTGCGCGACTCCACACATATCCACTACGACATTGTAGGTTCCCACCTGAAGAACTACGACTTCATGATCAACCTGGCCCACTTCAAGGGTCATCCCATGGGCGGACTCGGCGGTGTGCTGAAGAATGCCAGCATCGGCGTGGCATCGGCCAACGGAAAAGCCTATATCCACACTGCCGGCTATCAGCAGGTGGTAGAGGGACTCTGGGACCATGTCGAAGACCAGGACGGCTTCCTCGAGTCGATGGCCGCCGCTGCACAGGCCGTTCACGACTACTTCGGCGAGGGTGAGCGCATCGTCTACATCGCCGTGATGAACAATATGACCGTCGACTGCGACTGCGTGGCAACACCCGAACCCGTCAAGCTGAAAGACTACGGCATCCTCGCTTCCCTCGACCCTGTGGCTCTCGACCAGGCCTGCGTGGACATCGTGTTCAACATGCAGCCTTCCGAAGGCAATGACAACCAGCCGCTCGTCGAGCGCATCACCCGTCAGCACGGCACCCATACCATCGACTGGGCCGAGCACATCGGCCTCGGCTCAAAGTTGTATGAACTGGTATGCATCGACAAATAACCTGTAGGACAGAGAGAAAGACGGCCGAATGAACATCGGAACAGATTTTCAGCATATTGCCGACAAGCGCATAGCCGTGCTGCTCTCAGGCGGTGTCGACAGCTCCGTGGTGGTCCACGAGCTGGCGCAGCACGGCCTGCAGCCCGACTGCTTCTACATCAAGATTGGTCCCGAGGAAGAGGAAGAATGGGACTGCACGTCCGAAGAAGACCTTGAGATGGCCACTGCCGTTGCCCGTCGTTATGGCTGCCGCCTGGAGGTGGTGGACTGCCACCATGAGTATTGGGACCAGGTGACGCGCTACACCATGGAGAAGGTGCGCAGCGGCTTCACACCCAACCCCGACGTGATGTGCAACCGCCTCATCAAGTTCGGGGCCTTCGACGAGAAGCGCGGCCACGACTACGACCTCATCGCCACCGGTCATTATGCACAGACCGAATGGATTGACGGGAAGAAATGGCTCACCACCTGTCCTGACCCTGTGAAAGACCAGACCGATTTCCTCGCTCAGATCTATTCCTGGCAGCTGCAGAAAGCCCTCTTCCCCATCGGGCACATGCGGAAGGAACAGGTGCGCGAGATAGCCGAGCGGGAGCATCTCGTCAATGCCCGCCGCAAAGACTCGCAGGGCATCTGCTTCCTGGGTAAGATCAACTACAACGACTATCTGCGCCGATACCTCGGCGAACAGCCCGGCGACGTGGTGGAGTGGGAGACCGGCAAGGTGCTCGGACAGCACCGCGGCCTGTGGTTCCACACCATCGGACAGCGCAAGGGGCTCGGACTGGGCGGCGGGCCATGGAACGTCATCAAGAAAGACATGGAGCGAAACATCCTCTTTGTCACCAAGGGTTACGAGCCGGTGAAAGTATGGAAGACCGACTTCCTCGTCCACGACATGCACTACCTCACCGAGGCACTGCCCTTCGCGGCCGACGGACAGCCCCTGGACATCACATTCAAGATACGCCACACACCAGAGTGGCACCATGCCACCATCCGGCCCTCCGACAGAGCGGGTGTCTATGAGGTACACTCCGAAGCCCTCATCCAGGGCGTCGCCCCGGGGCAGTTCTGTGTGGTCTACGACAATGACTTCCACCGCTGCTACGGCTCGGCAGAGATCACCCTGTAGCAGCCGTGCCCTCCGACGGCGGCACGCCCCACCATTGCTTTTTCAACCATTAATAATACTACAAGGAATAAGAGACTATGAGAACAGTGAAGACACTCTTGCTGACAGCCCTGATGGCGCTGACAGCCGGAAACATGACAGCCGCCGACGGCGACTCCCTCCGTGTGTTATGGGTAGGCAACAGCTACACCTTCTTCAGCGACCTCCCTGCCATCGTCCGCGATATCGCTGCATCACAAGGCATGAAACTCAGTATGACCCGCGTGCTCAAAGGCGGTGAATACCTCAAGGGCCACTGGGCAAACCCCAAGCTGAAAGAACATCTCAAGGCAGGCCACTGGGACTATATCATCCTTCAGGAGCAGAGCACGGCGCCTGCCCAGGAGACAGAGCGCGTGGCGCGCGAGGTCTATCCCTATGCCCATAAGATCGACAGCATGGCCCACGTCTATTCCCCCCAGGCCCACACGATCTTCTATATGACGTGGGGACATAAGTACGGAGCCGTCTACGCCTCAGACTATCCCCTCGACGACACCTACGAGATGATGCAGGAACGACTCATCACCAGCTATCTCGAGATGACCCACCGCAACAACGCCTGGTGTGCTCCCGTAGGCTGGGCATGGCGCACCATCCGGCAGCAGCATCCCGACTACCAGCTCTACACCGCCGACTGCCTGCACCCCTCACTGCTCGGAAGCTATCTCGCTGCCAACGTCATCTTCACCACCATCTTCCAGAAACCCTATCAGACCGATGTGACGCGCGACCTCCCGGCGCAGCAGGCCGAGATTATCCAGCAGACCGCCCAGCAAACGGTATTGCAGAACCTGACGATGCTCAACATCCGACCTGCAGGGAAGTAAAAAAACATACGCCGGCAGATAATAAAACGTATGTCAGTACGTTATAAAGATATATCAGTTTTAATCTTTTTATTCTATCATTAAACATTTAAGCACTATGAAAAAGTATTTTGCTGAACTCGTCGGCACCTTCGTGCTGACATTCCTGGGTTGCGGCGCTGCCGTGGCTCTGGGTTGCGGACAAGACACTGCTGCCTATGTAGGAACCGCTGTTGCATTCGGTCTGGCCGTCGTCGCCATGGCCTACACCATCGGAGGCATCTCTGGCTGCCACATCAACCCCGCCATCACACTCGGCGTATTCCTCAACGGAGGCATCTCGGCTAAGGACTGCGCCATGTACATGCTGTTCCAGGTCATCGGCGCCATCATCGCAGCTGCTGTCCTCGCCGGCATCGTTGCCACCGACCCGGGCATCGTCGTCACCACTGCTACTGGTGCCAATGCCTGCACCTTCGGCACCACCAACGGCCTGATCGTAGAAGCCGTGCTCACCTGTATCTTCGTGCTCGTAGTCCTCGGTGCTACCTCCAAGACCAATGGTGCTACCAATAACTTCGCTGGTCTGGCCATCGGTCTGAGCCTCATCCTCATCCACCTCGTAGGCATCCACTTCACCGGCACATCCGTGAACCCCGCACGCTCCATCGGCCCGGCCCTCTTCGAAGGCGGCAAGGCACTGAGCGACCTCTGGGTATTCATCGTAGGCCCGCTGGTAGGTGGCGCACTCGCTGCCTGCATCTGGAAGGCTATCGCTCCTGCTGAGAAGTAATCATCATAACCAACACAAGGCTACGGCCTTACAGAAATCATAAGGCCGTAGCCTTTATAGACAATGAGACCACAACAATCCAAACTCACCGGCAAAGGGTACCTCGTGCCCTTTGTCCTTATTACAATCCTCTTCTTTCTCTGGGGAGGCGCACGTGCCATCCTCGATGTCCTGAACAAGCATTTCCAGGACGAGCTGAGTATTTCCATCACGCAGTCGGCCATGATTCAGGTCATTACCTATCTGGGCTACTTCCTGATGGCAGTGCCCGCCGGTGTCGTCACCAACAACTATGGCTACCGTCGGGGCGTAGTGACGGGACTGATGCTCTTTGGCATCGGCTCGCTGCTGTTTATCCCTGCCTCTGCCATGGGTACCTTCTGGGCATTCCTCGTGGCCCTGTTCATCATCGGCTGCGGACTGACCTTCCTCGAGACCGCCGCCAACCCCTATGTCACCGAGCTCGGACCGCGCGAGACATCGTCGAGCCGGTTGAACCTCTCGCAGACCTTCAACGGCATGGGCTGCTTCCTGGCTACCCTGCTGGTGGGCCAGTTCCTCTTCGGACAAGAGGGCGAGAGCGGCGATGTGTCCGTTCCCTATACCATTATCGGTGTCGTCGTGCTGGCCATAGCCATCCTCTTCTCGCGCGTCAAGCTGCCTGAGATAGCCCATGCCGACGACAACGAACCGCATGGCAGCAATGTGCTGAAGCTGTTTTCCACACCGATCTTCGTCTTCGGTTTCCTTGCTCTGCTGAGCTATGAGGTGGCAGAAATCTCCATCAACAGCTATTTCGTGAACTTCGTAACGGGTGAAGGCCTGATGGACAAGCTGTCGGCATCACGCGTCATCTCGCTGGCCCTGCTCATCTTCATGGTGGGCCGCTTCGTCGGCTCATGGGTGATGCGCTTCGTGCGTGCCGAGGTGATGCTGCTGTGGTGCGCAGCAGGAACCCTGGTGTGCATGGCACTGGTGCTCTGCGACTTGGGCACGGTATCGCTGGTGGCCCTCGTGCTGAACTATCTCTTCGAGGCCATCATGTTCCCCACCATCTTCTCGCTGGCCGTCCGCGGCCTGGGCCGCCTGACCAAGAGTGCCGGCTCCGTGCTGATGATGACCCCCGTAGGCGGCTGTGTCTTCCTGCTCATGGGCTATATTGCCGACCGCACCAACCTGGTGCTGCCCTTCATCATCCCGCTGGCCGGCTTTGCCGTCGTCTTCTGCTATGCGCTGCATCTGGTGAGGACGAAGACTTCTTCGGCTGCCAGTCAGTCATAGCAATACATCGCTTTTATTCATAGGAACCTTAGGAATGTCAGGCAGGAAAGTAGGATGTCGCTGCCACATTCCTAAGGTTTCTGCTATACTATCCTCGGTGTCCGCTATCCCTGTAGTGGGATATGGTCTTGACGATGATAAGCATCGTGAAAGCAAAATCGCCGATTTTGATGACCAAATTCGCCGATTTTGGTCAGCAAATTCGCCGATTTTGGTCTGAGGAACCTTACCTTCGGCATCAGGAAGTCTTACCTTCGACATCAAGAAACCTTACCTTCGACATCAGGAAACCTTATCTTCGGCATCAGGAAGTCTTAGCTTCGGCATCAGGAAACCTTATCTTCGGCATCAGGAAGTCTTAGCTTCGGCATCAGGAAGTCTTAGCTTCGGCATCAGGAAGTCTTACCTTCGATGTCAGGAAGTCTTGACTTTGTCAGTGCGTTTATGTGAAACGGAGAGGGTAAAGGAACGGGCGGAGCAAGCACTGGTTGTGTTTGCTCCGCCCGCTATGCTTTTTTTTGACGGTGGAATGTCTGTGGTAGATGGTGGGAAGACTCCTTATTTCACCTTCTCCATGGTGAGTGTCATCTTGCCGACGTAGATGGCGTGCTTACCGTTCTGGTCGTCGGCGACGGGCTTGCCGTCGGCATTGTTGACGTAGCGCAGCTCCTCGAAATAGGTGTGGGAGTGCCCGCCCAGGACGAGGTCGATGTCTCGTGTCTGGCTGATGACGGTCTGGTCGCCCATACCTTGCTCCTGCCATCCGAGGTGGGAGATGCAGATGACGAGATCGCATTTCTTCTGCTGCTTGAGCAGTGTGGCCATGCGGCTGGCGGTCTCTACGGGGTCGAGGTAGGCTACGCCCTGGCATTTGGTCTCGTCGACGAGGCCTGCCATCTCGGGTGCCAGTCCGAAGACGCCGATCTTCATGCCTTTGCGACAGATGATGACGTAGGGCTTGACGAGTCCTTCGACGGGTGTTCCTGTGAAGTCGTAGTTGGCGCTATACGAATGCCATCAACGAGGCTCACACGAAAATGATTGCCCTGAGTTTCTACTTCGAATAGAAAACCTGAAAGGAATTAACCCAAATCAATAAATTGCAAAGAAAAAGATTTTTTTTCTTGCAAAAAAACCGGCTGAGAGTAATTATTAGTAATTTCGTGGCCTGTAACCTAATAGACGATAAGGAATGATGTCATAAAAAAACATGTACACCGAAACCTATATCATATATTACCTCAAAATGCTCTTGGCGTATGGTGAATACTATCAGTCATACATCTTCAACATGTATCGTGACCTTTCGTGGGAGGTGCAGATAGCGGCCGCTATCGCCGTTGCTTCCCTCACGGGCATTGCCATCATCGGCGTCACCCTGCTTGTTAAACGCCATCGCCGGCATCATATGGAGAGAACCTTGGAGCGCCTCAGGAAACAGTACGGGAAGGGGATTGCCTATATCCTGTCTTCTGCTTCCCGGACCGACCTCTCACGCGATGAAATCATCAAGGCCCTCGGCCTTGAAGTCAACAGCAAGGACCATCAGCTTCCCCTTCGCAACAAAGACGAGAAATGGCTCTTCTGCCGTCTCGTCTACTACTTCCGCATCTCCTCCCAGATGTCGAAAGGCCATCGCGCCAACATGAACAAGATGCTGGAATTATTCGGCATCCGCGACTTCCTTGAGAGGGAGGTGAGCCTTGGCGTCAAGCAGCATAAGACGCAGGCCATGGCCATGCTCCGCAATTTCAAGCTCTACATCAGCCCATGGGTTATCAACAAGTTGCTCAACTCAAAGAGCAAGCGCATCCACCGACTCGCCATGTACCTGACGGTGATCTCCAGTTCCGACTGCGACCTCAACTACTTCGAGACAGACTTCTTCGACGAGAACTGCTGCATCTACGACGAGATAGAACTCGGCTATATGCTGCAACGGCGCAGGGCTGCCGGACTGAAACTGCCCGACCTCGCCACATGGGCCAAGATGCACAAGAAGCCCGGCACACTGTGTGTCTTTGTCCGACTCATCAGGCGCTTCGACCAGCGGTCCTCATGTGCAGAGCTTGCCGACCTCTTCCATCAGAGCAAGCACAAGAAACTCATTGAGGAAATCTCGCGCACATGGGGCTACCTGCACTATACTCCCGGCGAGGATGACATCGTGCGCACACTGCTCATGCAGCCCGACGACACGAAGGTCGCCATGATGCACGCCCTGGTGAGAATGGCCACAGGACGCAGCCTGCACTCCTTCATCGAATGCTACGACAACACGATGAACCCCCATGTACGTTTCGAGGCCCTGAGGTGCCTGTATAACTACGGCGAGGAAGGACGCAGGAAGTTTGACGAACTTGAACAGACGGCCTGCCAGGGAGACAAGAAGTTCTTCGCATTCTTCCACAACCCCATCACCCTGGAACGAATACCCTTAGACAAGGAACAGGCATACCACCCATCAGTGGAAACCGTCTATAACTGGGCATCAATATAAAGAATACTGAAAAAGAAATAAAAACAACAACGCTGTGTGGCTGACCATTTATAACATATTCTGCTACATCATCTTCTTCTACTCGATCGTCATCATGCTGAGCTACCTGCTGCTCGTCATAGGAAGCTATCGGGTACAGAAGACGAAAGACATAGAGGTGCCTGTCGACGAAAGTCTCAAATACCTCATGAGAGGCTCTCCGCTCACACCAGGCGTATCCATCATAGCACCCGCCTTCAACGAGGAAGTAACCATCATCGACAACGTCAACTCGCTGATGCAGATTGACTACCCCAACTACGAAATCATCATCGTCAACGATGCCAGCACCGACAGGACCATGGAACTGCTCATCTCCGAATACAGCCTTGTCGAAGTACCCTATGACGTGGCCATGAAGGTACCGTCGAAACCCATCAAGCGCGTGCTCAAGTCAACCGACGAACGCTATTCGAAACTCGTCGTCGTCGACAAGGAACACGGCGGACGAAAGAGCGACGGCTCAAATGCGGGCATCAACGTGTGTAGCAACAAGTATTTCGTCTGCACCGACGTAGACTGCATCGTAGAACCCATGGCCCTCTACAGGATGATGTGGCTGGTCATCAACAGCCACGCCCCGATGATTGGCGTCAGTGCGACGATGCTGATGAACAACGGCTGTGTCGTGGAAGATGGTAAGGTGGTAGAGGCACATGTGCCCGACAGTCCACTGCCGATGTTCCAGCAACTGGAATACATGCGGTCGTTCCTCATCGGTAAACTGGGATGGTCGGCCATCAACGCCCTGCCCAACATATCAGGCGGCTTCGGACTCTTCGATACCGACGTCGTCGTGAAGTCAGGCGGCTACGACCAGACAAGTATGGCCGAAGACCTCGACATGCTGCTGCGCATGGTGACCTACATGAAAAACAGCGGACAGGAGTTCTGCCTGGCGCAGGTGCCCAGCGTATGCTGCTGGACCGAAGGACCCTCGTCACTGAAGGCCATGCAGCGGCAACGCGTGAGATGGGCACGAGGACTCTTCGAAATCATCTCCCACCACAGGAAACTGTTCTTCAACCCACACTACGGTGTCACAGGAGCCGTCGTGCTGCCCTATATCATGTGCTTCGAATTCATTGCTCCCATACTGGAGATTGGCGGCATACTCTTCATGATCTGGCTCATCATCATCGGAGGCGTCAACTGGGGAACGGCAGCCATCATCTTCGGCATGATCTACCTCTTCGCACAACTCATAACAGCTTTCCTGCTGCTCTTCGACTACAGTTCTAAAGCCGTACCCTGGCACAATACGACCCGAAGCTACATCAGGCTCATTCTGGCCTCAATCATAGAACCCTTCGTATATCATCCGCTCATCACGCTGTTTTCAAACATCGGCTACTGGCAGTTCATCAGGAATACAACGGCAGTATGGAAACCCATACAACGACGGGGAGTCAAGAAAAAGAACAAAGAGGAAAAGAAATCATGACACCACATATACATACCATCGCCCGGCTGGTGCTGGCAATATGTCTCCTGGGAGGTTACCCCTCCATTCTCACGGCACAGGTGCACACACCACGCTACTATGTGTCGAGAGCAGAAGACTATGCCAACAACAAAGCATGGAATGAAGCAAAAAGGGAAGTCGACAACGGACTGGCCGACTACCCCGACGACCCCAACCTGCTCTACCTGAACGGACGCTACTACTATGTCACCGGACATCTCAACGAGGCACGATACAACCTTGTGAAAGCCATCCAGATTGACGACCAGAACTTCAAGGCAAAACGCATCCTCGTAGATGTGGAAGACGACACCAAACATTACTCCAGTGCCATCTGCTACATCAATGAACTATTGGAGTACCAACCCTACGACCGCGACCTGTGGCGACGCAAGATAGGCCTCTACCGGAAACTGGGAAACAACAACGAAGCCGATGCCACGCTGGAGCGGCTGGCACGCATCTACCCCAACGACACCATCGTCCGCAACGACCTCCGACGACGGCACCAGGCACAAATGACTTCGGCACTCCAAAAGAACAACCTTGAAGAGATGGCTATCCAGATGGAACAATGGATAGACCTTGACCCACACCATCTCGACTACTACCTCGAACTCATCGGCATCTACCAGCGCATGGGTGAATTTGACCGAGCCATCGGCACCGCCAACAGAGGCCTCGAATATTTCCCGAAGAACAAGCAGCTCACCGACAAGACGGTGGGCATCCTCACCGACCAGGGACTATACACTCAGGCATTGGAAATAGCCAAGACCGTATATCCGCCACACGCCACCCCCTACCGATACCTGCTTCAGCAAGTGGCAACAAACACACGTCTGAACGACCCCTACGAGGTACACGGAAAACTCTACAACGAAACACATGACCGCGATGCCCTCAACTACCTCATCAACACATCCCTCACACGAGGATATAACGACGATGCACGGCAATTCATCGCGGAAGCCATACGACTCGACGGACGGACACCACAACTGCTCATGAAGCTCTATGCGCTGGAAAAACGCACCGGCAACACCAACGAATGCCTCAAACTGCTCAGGGAACTATACAACAAGCAACCGGCCAACGAAGAACTGAAGACCGAATATGCCGACCTGATGGTCAGACTGTCGAACACCGACATGGAGTACGAACAGTGGAGCGACGCCGCCGAACACCTGCAGAAGGCTCTCGAACTGATGGACACACACGACGAGGCTTGGCCGGCAACCATGTCGAAAAGCATCACCGTAGCCGGAAAACTCGCACAATTCGACCATGCACGCACGCTCTATCAGAACGCTGCCACCACAGACCCCGGCAACCGCCAGCGCTATGCCTCAGCCTATGAGGACATCATGGCCACACGGTTCAAACAACTCATCGAGGACGAAAACTACGACCAACTGCTCAGGGAAGGACAGGAACTGCTAAAAGTACTTCCTACGAGCGAGATTGCACTGAGAAACTGCATCAATGCCAGCCAGACACTCCGCCGCAACGAATTGTTCTATGACTTCGCCCATCGTGGCTATGAGGCATTTCCCGAACAACCCTATTTCCGCATCAAACAGGCTGTGGCCCTACAACAGCAGGGACGCAACGCCGACGCACTCACGATAGTACGCCCAACAACCGCCGACGACACCTATGCCAACCCACAACTCACGGCAGCCTTCGCTGGCATCAGCAACGAATGGGCATCAGAACTGCTGAAGAACAAAATGCCCGACGTAGCCCTGGCCGTCATCGACTCTGCCTTGCTCCATGACGCCAACAACCGCGAATTGCTCTACGCCCGAGGCCTGGCCTACGAGCAAAAGAAGGAATACGACAAGGCATACCTCTACCAGAAACACTATTACGAGCCCTCCAACGCCGAACAGAAGGAGTACTATCAACACATGCGATACCTGCGGTTCAGAAGCCTCAAGAACCACATCGACGCATCATACACTCATGCTGCCTTCGACACCCGCACCGACGGCATCGCCTCGCGCGGACATCTATACTCAGTAGCCGCCGTGGCATACGGCAGACTGGAAAAAGACAACACCTACACCGGACAGATAAGCTACAAAGGCATCGACGGCTATCACGACGAAGAGACTGCCGAGGCCGGAGGCGTCGGAATAGAACTGACCGGACAATGGGAACACACCTTCAACCAACGATGGAGCGGAAGTGTCAGCGCATCATGGTCGAACAGGTTCTTCAACAAGGCAGGTGCCAACATCGGGGCCAACTACGCCACGGACAACGGATGGACACCCTCCATGCGACTGGGCTATCGACACACGCCCGAGACCTACCTCTTCCTCGGCGACAACAGCGGACGGGCATACAAACAGTACGACCTGCTCATAGCTACACCCGCACTCGAAAAGTCATGGGAAAGAATCACGGCATCTGCGAAAATCGACCTGACTCTCATGGAGTCATCAATATATTATAATGTAGGACTGAAGGGAATTCTGCTCATCGGCGACGACAACACCACTTCGGTAGCCCTACAGACAGGATTCGGCTCGTTCCCGGAACTCACCTTCTTCGAACAGACGGCACTGAGAGGGGTTTCACACACCAACGCCATGGTGGGCTTCAATGCCAAATACCTCTGCGCAGAAAACATGTACATCGGACTGACCGGAAACTGGAACACATGCTTCAACCCTTACTACACCGAAGAAGGCATTCTCAAAGATGCCTATCGCAACATCTATTCTGTCACCCTGCAACTACATGTAGCTTTCTAAACCAACACGGCAAATGGAAAAAAATATTATCACACTCATCGCCGCAAGCGCACTCTTCTTATCACTACCACCGTCCTGCAGCTGCTCACAGGCTCAAGACACCGGAGTCTTTGAATACAAAGAAATACATCTGCCCGAAAAAGAAACCGACCTCAACAGAAACCTCCACCTGAACAACCTCGACATCGACTGGGGACTATGGGGACACCACGTGTCGAATGTCCTGCCGAAACATCCAGTCGATGACGTCTTTGCATGGAACGACGGCTACCGCGACAGCGAACAGTTCTGCTTCACCTCTGACCGGCTGTTCAGCTATTTGGAGACCTACATCAAAGAGAACTTCGGCGAAGACAAGCCGCAGCGATTTGCCATCCTGCCTAATGACAACTCTTTGGTATGCCAATGCCAGCACTGCAAGGAACTGGGCAACACCGCACAGAATGCCTCGCCTGCCGTCTTCGACATGTTGCGACGGATAGCACAGCGGTTTCCAAAACATCTGTTCTTCACATCCTACTATCTGACCACCAGAAATACTCCCGACATCGACTTGCCGGAAAACACCGGCGTGCTGGTCAGCGCCATGGACTACCCGCTGTGTTCAGCAACCACGGCCCAGGAAAAGGATTTTGAAGCACTGCTGAAGACATGGAAGGAAAAAGTGAAGCATGTATATGTGTGGGACTATATCAACAACTTCGATGACTACTTCACGCCGTTTCCCGTCTTCACCATCATGCAGCGACGCTTCCAACTATACCGGCGAAACGGGGTGAGCGGTATTTTTCTCAACGGCAGCGGAACGGAATACAGTACCTTCAGCCGTCTGAAGACCTACGTTCTGGGACAACTGCTGCAGGACCCCGACCGCGACTGGAGGGAGCTGGTCAGGGAGGGATGCCGCGATTATTATCCCATGACAGGCGACGTGATAGCAGGTTTTATCTTTGAGCAAGAAACATGGACGGCAGAACAAGCACGTCAGCTGCCCCTCTACGGAGGAATGGAAGAGGCCACCAAAAGCTATCTCCCCGAGAAGGCATTCAACCGGTTCTACGAACAACTCACAAGTCTGAAGCCACAGACCAAGGGCAACGAACAGAAGGACATCAGAATGATGTGCCGCGCCTTGGCACTGACTCGACTGGAATTGCAGAGACTCCACGGACAGTTGGAGGACACACCGACGTTGACAGCATCTCTCAAAGAGATGGCGGAACAAGGCGTCAAGGTGTACAGCGAGGCTTGCTGGTTTATTGAAAGCTATATCAAAGAATACAATGAGATGAAGGCCCACCGGGAACAGACTCGGCAGAAAGACCTGTTGCTAAATGCCAGACTCACACCGCTGACAGCACTCGACCCTGAATACTCGGACATTTCCATCCTTACCGACGGACTACTGGGACTCCCCTCCAACTATCACTGCGGGCAAATGATCTCATCAGCCACACCGGCCCTGCGACTGGCCATTCCGCCTACCGAGGGACTCAAAAGGCTGCGCATCTCACTCACGAAGAACATCATCTTCCATATCGACCTGCCCCAGCAAGTCATCCTCAGCGACGGACACCGTGAACTGGCAAGGAATACACCCGCCCCACTGCCTGACAACCCCAACAGGTCGGTAGTAGAATTCGACATCCCCGCCAACAGTAGCGGAACTTTCATCCTCACCTTCGTACGAAATCGGGACGAAAGAACGATGGCCATCGATGAGATTGAAGGGTATTAGAAAACGGAAAAAGCGAAGCCGAAGAAAATAATGAAGAAAAACAAAAGACATGGACTGTTGTTCGTGCTGCTCGTCCTACTGACAGCCTGCTACGAAAAGGAACTGGAGCCTGCTGACATACATATCATCGACCCCGTGCGCCACTATTATCCGGTAATGCAGGGAGAGATCATGGGGGTCACCTTCGAAATGGAGAACCTCTCCGACAACCCTCTCTTCATCAAAGAGGTGCAGACAACCTGCGGATGTGTTGTCTCACGCGACGACCTGCCCATCATCGTACTACCGCACAAACACGGCTTCGTTCACCTGAAATTCAACACCATCAAGAACTCCGGCTATGCCGACCACTTCGTTTACTGCTATGGTAACTTCAAGGACACAACAGTCGTGGAACTTGAATTCGACACCAACGTCGTTCCGCGAGGGAATACCTCCCGCGACTATGAAGAGTTGTGGCGCGAACAGGCTGGTATCACCGGCACCGGCATCCGCGACGCCGTCGACGGAAAGACCGGACAGCGAGGCTACTATACCGACCAAAGCGGCGACCCCCGAAGACGACAAGACTAACGGAAGTCACTGCACCGTCAACACCATTTTACCAACAAAAATGGCATGTTTGCCATTCTGGTCGACGGGAATCTGTTTGCCGTCGGCATCGGGCGTATAGCGAAGGGTTTCAAAATAGGTGTGCGAGTGACCGCCAAGTATCAGGTCTACATTGCGTGCGCCTGCCATCATCATTTGGTCGCCCATGCCCGACTCCTGCCAACCCAAGTGGGAAATGACGATGACGACATCACACTTCTTCTTGTTCTTCAGGTAGTCCGCCCAACGGTTGCAGGTTTCTGACGGGTCGAGGTAGCCTACACCTTGACACTTGGTCTCATCCACGAGGCCCTTCATTTCGGGTGCCAGCCCGATGACACCGATCTTCACGCCCTTCCGCTTCAGAATGACGTAAGGCTTGGTAAGGCCTTCCACGGGGGTTCCGGTGAAGTCGTAGTTGGCGCATACGATGGGGAAGCGGGCCTGGCGGAAGAGGCGTGCCATGTTCTCCAGGCCGAAGTCAAACTCATGATTGCCGATGGTGGCGGCATCATAGTGCATCTGGTTCATCAGTTCTACCTCTACGTCGCCCTTGTACATGGTGTAGTAGGGTGAGCCCTGCGAGAAGTCTCCGCTGTCGAAGAGTAGCAGGTCGGGGTCTTTGGCGCGTTCCTCGTTGATCATGGCGATGCGCCGGAGGTATCCGCCGCGTCCTGCCTTGAGGGTGTCGGCGAGGTTGGGGTTGAGCGGGTAGATGGTGCTGTGGGTGTCGTTGGTGTGCAGGATGGTGAGCTGCTTCTGTGAGGTTGCTGTGAGGCAGCAACAAAGCAGACAGGCGATGGCTATTATTTTCTTCATGCTGTTAATCGTTTTTGTCGGTTCCTTTACTCTCTCTCATTTCTCAATAATCAGTGCATCAGGCTGCGGGCGTCCTGCTTGTCGAGGTCTTGCATGACGATGCGCCCTTCTATCTTGGCATCGACGGCTTTTCCTTGTGCTGCCTGTTCGCGGAAGTAGTCCATGATGATGAACCGCACGTTGTTTTCTTCTTCCTGTGGCGAGACGACATCGGTCTTGGCCTTGAAGGCATCGAGGCCGTCGTTGCCCTGGGCCAGATAGTCGAGGGTGGCAACGCGGTAGGTGGCGCCGGGGTCGATGGCCTTGCCGTTGAGCTTGGCGGAGACGAGGTTGCCATCGGCGGTGATGACGAGTTCCACGCCGTGGCTGACGCCCTCGCCGCGTGTCTTGGCAACCTGCCGGAACAGCTCGGTGAGCTTCTCGCCGGTGAGGGTGAGGAAGCAGATCTTGTTCTCGAACGGTGCCACGTCGAGGACATCGCCATAGGTGACGTCGCCCTCGGAGAAGGCAGCGCGTATGCCTCCCATGTTATACAGGCCGACCTGCGGCTGCTCGTTGTATTTCTTTCCGCCCCATACAAGGATGTCGGCCAGCAGGTTGGAGAGGTTGCTCTCAGGCTTCTGTGCCCACAGGTAGGTGGCGGCACGGCCCACGACGGGACTCATCACCTTGTCTACCTCTGCCTTGAAGGGTGCCATGAACGTTGTGGCCTTGGCGTCGGGCTGCTGGTCGTAACGGCTGTCGATGAGGATGCGCGACCGCTCGATGCCTGTGAGTGTGTAGTGACTGCCGCAGGCGGTGAGCAGGACTGCGCCGAAGGACAACAATAAAAGGGTTTTCTTTGCTTGCATGATATTCGTGGTTTTGTTGCTGCAAAGGTACGAAGAAAAAACAAAACGGCAAAGAACAGGCGAACATAATTTAATGACAGACGAACATACGGACAGATGTTTTTTAGGACATACGAACAGACGAACATACGTTTTTTTAGGACATACGAACATACGGACATACGTTTTTAATGACAGACAGGCAAAAGTAGTTTAAGAGACAAGATTGGGAGGAAGTCCCGTCTGTTCTTCTGTCTTAAATACGTCTGTTCGTATGTCCTAAAAAACATCTGTCCGTCTGTCTTTAAAAAAACGTCTGTCCGTATGTTCGTATGTCTTAAAATACGTCTGTCCGTATGTTCGTATGTCTTAAAAAGAACATCTGTCCGTTTGTTCGTAAACGTTTACGTTGAAAATTCCTGTTAGTATTTGTGAGTCTGCTTTTTTTTTTGTAATTTTGAAGCCGTTAACGACATTTATTGCGTGCGATAGAAATATGCTAAAGACCTTATACCGGCAGATAGGACAATACAAGACAGCGTCCTTGCTGACACCCTTGTTTACTGCTCTGGAGGTGGTGATGGACGTCCTCATTCCCTATGTGACGGCATTGCTCATCGACCGTGGCATCACCGCTGGCAACATGGAGAACGTCTACCGTTACGGTGTGCTGATGATTGGTCTGGCCTTTGTGAGCCTGCTGCTGGGCATCCTGGCGGGTCGCTTTTCGGCTTACGCCTCGACGGGCTTTGCTTCGAACCTCCGTCGGGCCATGTACCGCAACGTCCAGACCTTTGCCTTCAGCGACATCGACAAATACTCCACCAGTGGCCTTGTGACGCGCATGACGACCGATGTGAACAATCTCCAGAATGCTTATCAGCAGATTCTTCGCATCACGGTCCGTGCGCCCTTCCGTCTGTTGCTCTCTATCGTGATGTGTCTGTTGATAGATGCCCGTCTGTCGCTCATCTTCATCGTGGCAATGGTCGTCCTTTCCTTTTCCCTTTACCAGATTATCACGCGTGTGTCGAGGCTTTTTGCACAGGTCTTCGAGCGTTATGATGCGTTGAACCTCAGTGTTCAGGAGAATGTGCAGGCCATCCGTGTGGTGAAGTCGTTTGTCCGCGAGAAATATGAGAGTGAGAAGTTCGCCCGTGCAGCCGAAGGCCTTTACAAACTATATGTGAAGGCCGAGAGTCTGATGGCGCTGAACCATCCCGTGATGAATATGGTGGTCTATGGCTGCATCATCGCCCTGTCGTGGTGGGGTGCCCATTTCATCGTCGGCGGCACGCTGACCACGGGTGAGCTGACCTCGCTGTTCACCTATGTCATGTCCATCCTGCAGGCCCTGATGATGCTCTCGATGATTTTCGTCATGCTGACGCAGAGTGCCGCCTCGGCCCGCCGGGTGGCAGAGGTCATCGACGAGCGCGCCGACATCCGCAACCCCGAACACCCCGTGATGGCCGTTGCCGACGGCAGCGTGGAGTTCCGTGGCGTGCGCTTCGACTACGGCAAGCCCGTCGAGGGGCAGTCGCGCCGGTCGGCCCTTTACAATATCTCGTTCCGTATAGAGAGTGGCGAGACCATCGGCGTCATCGGTGGGACAGGTTCGGGAAAGTCGACCATTGTCAACCTCATCTCCCGCCTCTACGATGTGAGCGAGGGACAGGTGCTGGTGGGCGGACGTGACGTCCGTGAATACGACCTGCCGACGCTGCGTACCGCCGTGTCCATCGTCCTTCAGCAGAACACCCTCTTCTCCGGCACCATCCTCGACAACCTGCGGTGGGGCCGTGCCGATGCCACCGAGGAAGAATGCCGTGAGGCCTGCCGCATAGCCTGTGCCGACGACTTCGTCATGGAGAAGCCCGACGGCTACCACACCCATATCGAGCAGGGCGGCACCAACGTGTCAGGCGGTCAGAAGCAGCGCCTATGCATTGCCCGTGCACTGCTGAAGCATCCGCAGATCCTCGTCCTCGACGACTCCACGTCGGCCTGCGACACCGCCACCGACGCCAAGATACAGCGAGCCTTCCGTGAGCAGTTGCCCGCGATGACGAAGATTATCATTGCCCAGCGCATCTCCAGCGTGCAGCACTGCGACCGCATCATCGTCATGGACAAGGGCTGCCTGACCGGTTTCGATACCCACGAGCGGTTGCTGGAGACCAATCCGCTCTATCGTGAAATCTACGACTTGCAGACGCAGGCACAGGGTGACTTCGATGCCCAGCAGAAAGGAAAGGAGGTAGCCCATGGCTAAGAATATGGGTTTCGGTCCGCGTGGCGAGCGGGCACAGGCAGGCTTCCAGAAGGCAACGAAGGAGCAGCGTGATGTTCTCTTGCGCCTGATGTCTATGGTATGGAAGGACTATAAGTGGTTCATCCTTGTCGTTTTGGCTTGTATTCTTGTCTCGTCGGTGACGTCGGTGGCTTCGACACTGTTTACCAAGGCACTCATCGACGACTATATCGTACCGCTCACACAAGTCAGCAATCCCGATTATTCATCGCTCTGGCAGACCCTCTTCACCCTTGGGCTGGTGCTCATGGCCGGTGTGGTATGCTCGTATACCTACAACCGGCTGATGATCTATGTCAGCCAAGGCACCATGCTACGGCTGCGCAAGCGTATCTTCGAACGCATGGAGACGCTGCCCATCAGCTATTTCGACACCCACTCGCATGGCGAACTGATGTCGGTCTATACGAACGATGTCGACTCCCTCAGACAGATGATTTCCACGGCCATGGCGCAGGTGTTCAACTCGCTGATTACGATTGTCGTGACGTTCACGTCGATGGTGGTGCTGAGTGTTCCGCTGACCATTGTCGGTGTGGTGATGGCTGCCGTGATGATGCTGACCACGACGAAGCTCGGCACCTGGTCGCGCGGCTATTTCAAGACGCAGCAGGAGTCGTTGGCGCGTGTCAACGGGTTTATCGAAGAGATGATGACCGGTCAGAAAGTGGTGAAGGTGTTCTGTCACGAGGATGAGGCCATCAGCGACTTCGAGGCCATCAACGAGCAGTTGCGCTCGTCGGCCTATAACGCCAACAAGATAGCCAATATCGTCATGCCGGTCAACGGAAACCTCGGCAACCTGGCTTATGTCCTCATCGGTGTCGTCGGTGCCACCATCGCCCTGAACGACTTCTCCCTCTTCTCCGTTCACTTCTCTCTGTCGCTCGGCACTCTGGTCAGCTTCCTTCAGCTGAACAAGAGCTTCTCGCAGCCCATCACCCATGTCAGCCAACAGATTAACAGCGTGCTCAATGCCTCGGTCGGTGCCGAGCGCGTGTTCCGCCTGATGGATGCCGAGCCCGAGCTGGACGAAGGCACTGTCGTACTCGACCATCCGTTGGGCGACGTCGACTTCAAGGATGTTGACTTCAGCTATGTGGAAGGCAAGCAGGTACTCTTCGATATCGACATCAATACGAACCCCGGTCAGAAGATAGCCTTTGTGGGAGGCACAGGTGCCGGCAAGACCACCATCATCAACCTCATCAATCGTTTCTACGACATCCAGCAGGGGCGCATCCTCTACGATGGCATTCCCATCACCGACATCCGTAAGGACTCGTTGCGGAGTTCGATGGGAGTGGTGTTGCAGGAGACACGTCTGTTCACGGATAGCGTGATGGAAAACATCCGCTACGGCCGCCTCGAAGCCACCGACGAGGAGTGTATGGAGGCAGCCAGCAGGGTGGGAGCCGACGACTTCATCCGCCGCTTGGCCAATGGCTATCACACCCTGCTCACCGGCGATGGCGGAAACCTCTCACAAGGCGAGCGGCAGTTGTTGGCCATCGCGCGGACAGCCGTTGCCAACCCGCCCGTATTGGTGCTCGACGAGGCAACGTCGAGCATCGACACCCACACCGAGCAACTCGTGCAACGTGGCATGGACTCGCTCATGGCAGGGCGCACCACCTTCGTCATTGCCCACCGACTCTCCACCGTCCGCAATGCCGATCAGATCATCGTGCTCGACCATGGCCGCATCATCGAGCATGGCACTCATGGCGAGCTCATCGAAAAGAAAGGAAAATACTACCAATTATATACAGGACATGAAATCTAAGATTATCACCCTTGGCGAAATCATGCTTCGCCTGTCGCCGCCCCGACACCAGCGTTTCACACAGGCCACGCAGTTCGACGTGGTCTATGGCGGCGGTGAGGCCAATGTCGCTGTCAGCCTGGCCAACTACGGGCACGACGTCAGCTTTGTGACGAAACTTCCAAAGAACGAGATAGGACAGGCCGCCGTGAACTCGCTGCGGCAGTATGGTGTCGACACGCACCATGTCGTCCGTGGCGGCGACCGTATCGGCATCTATTATCTGGAGACAGGTTCGGCCATGCGCCCCTCGAAGGTGGTCTACGACCGTGCCCACTCGGCTATTGCCGAAGCGCAGACCACGGACTTCGACTTCGACCAGATTATGCAGGATGCCCGCTGGTTCCATTGGACAGGCATCACGCCGGCCATCAGCGACCGCGCCGCCCAGCTGGTGAAGGCAGCCTGCGAGGCTGCCCGGCGACATGGCGTCACCGTCTCGTGCGACCTGAACTTCCGCAAGAAGCTCTGGACCACGGAGAAAGCCCAGCAAGTCATGCGTCCGCTGATGCAGTATGTCGATGTGTGTATCGGCAACGAAGAAGATGCCAAGCTCTGCCTGGGCTTCACGCCCGATGCCGATGTGGAAGGCGGACAGACCGCAGCCGACGGCTACAAGAATATCTTCCGCGGCATGGTCAAGACGTTCGGCTTCAAATATGTCGCCTCCACCTTGCGAGAGTCGTTCTCGGCCTCGCACAACGGATGGAAAGCCCTCATCTATAATGGCACAGACTTCTACGAGAGCCGCCGCTACGACATCCAGCCCATCGTCGACCGCGTGGGTGGCGGCGATGCTTTTGCCGCCGGACTCATCCACGGCCTGCTCACCTATGAGACGCAGGCCGAGGCCCTGGAGTTCGCGGTGGCAGCCTCGGCCCTGAAACACACCATTGAGGGCGATGTCAACCAGGTGTCAGTCAACGAAGTAGAAACCCTCATGGCCGGCGACGGGTCCGGTCGTGTGCAACGATAATAATATGATGAACAATCTTTTTGATATATCAGGAAAAGTGGTCGTGATGACCGGCGCTACCGGCGTTCTCGGTACCGCCATCTCGAAATACCTTGCCCGGCAGGGTGCCCGTATGGTGGTGCTCGGCCGCAACAGCGACAAGGGTCAAGCCATCGTTGCCGACATCAAGGCAGCAGGCGGCGAGGCGATGTTCCTTACCACCGATGTCCTCAACCGTGACGTCCTGGAGCAGAACCTGCAGGAAGTCCTCGCAGCCTATGGCACCGTCGACGTCCTCCTGAATGCCGCCGGCGGCAATATGCCCGGTGCGACGATAGCACCCGACAAGACCTTCTTCGACCTCAGTGCCGAGGCCATCGAACAGGTGATGCAGCTCAACCTCGTCGGCACCATCCTGCCTACGCAGGTCTTCCTCCGTCCCATGGCCGAGAAGAAGAGTGGGGTAGTGGTGAACTTCTCGTCGATGTCGGCCTTCCGGCCGTTGACGCGTGTGGCAGGCTATGGTGTCGCCAAGGCAGGCGTGAGCAACTTCACCGCCTATATGGCGACGGAGGTAGCGAAGAAGTTCTCGCCCGACATCCGTGTCAATGCCATTGCGCCCGGCTTCTTCCTGACCGAACAGAACCGCACGCTGCTGACCAACCCCGACGGGTCGTTCACCGAGCGTGGCCGTGACATCATCCGCCAGACCCCGATGGGGCGCATGGGCGACCCCGAGGACCTCTGCGGCACCATCCACTACCTCATCAGCCCCGCCTCGCGTTTTGTCACCGGCACCGTGGCCGTGGTCGACGGCGGCTTCAATGTCTTCTCGATATAATCAACGAAGAAAACGCAATAGCGTCATAACAACAATTGAAATAACAATCTTTACGACATGATATTATGTAAGCAGAGTTTCCGCTGGTATGGTCCTGACGACCCCGTGTCACTGCAGGACATCCGGCAAGCTGGAGCCGAAGGCGTAGTGACAGCCCTACATCATGTGCCCAACGGCGAGGTGTGGACGGTGGACGAAATCATGAAGCGCAAGCAGATGATAGAGGCTACCGGGCTGGAGTGGTCGGCGGTAGAAAGTGTGCCGGTGCACGAACATATCAAGACGCAGACAGGTGATTACCAGCGCTACATCGATAACTATAAGACATCGTTGAGGAACCTCGGCCAGTGCGGCATCCGGGTCGTCACCTATAACTTCATGCCCGTGCTCGACTGGACACGCACCGACCTGGCCTACGAGATGCCCGACGGCAGCCGGGCTTTGCGCTTCGAGCGTGCTGCCTTCATCGCCTTCGACCTGTTCATCCTGAAGCGTCCCGGCGCCGAGAAAGACTATGCGGAGGCTGAGATTGAGAAGGCCCGTAGTCGCTATGAGCAGATGGATGCCGACGAGCGCCAGCTCATCACCCGCAACATGATAGCCGGCCTGCCAGGGTCGGAGGAGAGCTTCACACTGGAGCAGTTCCAACGTGAACTCGACCGCTACCACGATGTCGATGCCGACCGTCTCCGCGCGAACCTTATCTATTTCCTGAAGGAAGTATGCCCCGTGGCCGAAGAGGCTGGCGTCCGCCTGGTCATCCATCCCGACGACCCGCCCATGTCTATTCTCGGCCTGCCCCGCATCATGTCGACGGCCGATGACTTCCAACGGCTCATCGATGCCGTGCCGAGCAAGGCCAACGGACTCTGCCTGTGCACAGGGTCGTTGGGTGTGCGTCCCGACAACGACCTGCCGGCGATGATGCGCCGCTTTGCCGACCGCATCGACTTCGTACACCTTCGCAGCACGCAGCGCGACAGTGAGGGCAACTTCTATGAAGCCAACCACCTCGAGGGCGACGTGCCGATGGTGGAGGTGATGAAGGCATTCCTCGAGATCCAGCAGCAGCGCGGTGAACGGATTGTCATGCGTCCCGACCACGGCCATCAGATGATTGACGACCTGAAGAAAAAGACCAACCCCGGCTATTCCTGCATCGGCCGCCTGCGAGGCTTGGCTGAGCTACGGGGCCTGGAACTGGGACTGGCGAGTAATAATTAGTAATTAGTAATTAGTAATGAGAATTATGATTACCCCTACCGGTAAAAGTAATTCGTAGTAATGACCAAACAACTAATTCCCCAAACGACCAATCCCCCAAACGACCAAACGACTAATTCCCCAAACAACCAAACGACCAATCTCCCAAACAACCAAATATGAGTAAGTTTGACAAGATAGCAGTAATGCAGAAGATGGCGGCAACGCGTATGGTTCCCGTGTTCTATCATGCCGATGCCGAAGTGACCCGGCAGGTGGTGCGCGCCTGCTACACCGGCGGTGTCCGTGCCTTTGAGTTTACCAACCGTGGCGACATGGCCCACGAGGTGTTTTCCGATGTGATTAAGTTTGTCCGGCGCGAATGTCCCGAACTGGCCCTCGGTGTCGGCTCCGTTGTCGATGCCCCCACGGCAGCGTTGTATATGCAGATGGGTGCCGACTTCGTGGTGGGTCCGCTGTTGAACGAAGAAGTGGCCCGTGTGTGCAATCGTCGCTGCGTACCCTATACGCCCGGCTGCGGCACTGTCAGCGAGGTCGGCAGGGCTCAGGAGCTGGGCTGCGACCTGATAAAAGTCTTCCCTGGCGATGTGCTCGGTCCGAAGTTCGTCAAAGGTATCATGGCGCCGATGCCGTGGACACGGCTCATGGTGACTGGTGGCGTAGAGCCGACGGAAGAAAACCTGCAGGCCTGGCGCAAGGTGGGCGTGTTCTGTGTGGGCATGGGCTCCAAACTCTTCCCCAAGGAGCGTATTGCAGCCAATGACTGGGACTTCGTCAGTGAGCAGTGCCGGAAATCAATAGAAATCCTCAAACAATAAGTTCAACGCTATGAGAAACTTCATGGACGACAACTTCCTGTTGCAGACAGATACCGCGCGGCAACTTTATCATGAGCATGCCGAGCACATGCCCATCATCGACTACCATTGTCATCTCAGTCCGAAAGAGGTAGCCGAAGACCATCGCTTCCGCTCCATCACCGAGTTGTGGCTCGGCGGTGACCATTACAAGTGGCGTGCGCTGCGTGCCAATGGTGTCGACGAGCGCTTTATCACCGGTGATGCTACAGACTGGGAGAAGTTTGAGAAGTGGGCAGAGACCATTCCCTATACCATGCGTAACCCCCTCTACCACTGGACCCATCTGGAGCTGCGTACCGCCTTCGGCATTGACAAGATACTCAGTCCGCAGACCGCCCGCGAGATCTATGACGAATGCAACGAAAAGCTGCGGTCGGCGGAGTTCTCTGCACAGGGGTTGATGAGGCGATATAACGTTGAAGTGGTCTGCACCACCGACGACCCCGTCGACTCGTTGGAGTATCACCGCCAGTTTGCTGCCGACACGGATAACTCGTCAACTATAATCAAGATGCTTCCGGCTTGGCGACCCGACAAGGCAATGGCCATTGAGAGCCCTAAGGCTTATCAGAATTATATTGCACAGCTCTCTGCCGTCAGTGGCATTGAGATAAAGACCTATCAGGACCTGATAGAGGCATTGTCCGTGCGTCATGACTTTTTTGCCGAGCAAGGATGCCGGCTCTCCGACCATGGCATCGACCGCTTCTATGCCGACGACTATCGTCCGCAAGACCCCTGCGATATCTTCGACCGTGTGATGAACGGCGAGCAGCCCGACAGGGAGGATATCAGCCTGTTCCGTTCGGCCCTGCTCTATGAGTTGGCCGTGATGGATGCCGAGGCGGGATGGGTGCAGCAGTATCACTATGGTCCGCTGCGCAATACCAATACGAAGATGTTCCGCCGGTTGGGTCCTGACACCGGCTACGACTCGATGGGCGATGTGGATACCGCCCTTTCGATGGCCCGCTTCTTCGACAGCCTCGACCGCGAGGACCATCTGGCAAAGACCATCATCTATAACATCAATCCCAAGGACAATGACATGGTGGCCACGATGATCGGCAACTTCCAGGACGGCAGCGTTCCCGGGAAGATGCAGTGGGGTAGCGGCTGGTGGTTCAACGACCAGAAGGACGGCATCGAACGCCAGTTGAACACGCTCTCGCTGCACGGTCTGTTGAGCCGTTTCGTTGGGATGCTGACCGACTCGCGCTCCTTCCTCTCTTATCCTCGCCACGAATACTTCCGCCGCATCCTTTGCAACGTCATCGGAAATGATGTCGAGCAAGGTCTGCTGCCCCTGTCGGAGATGCCTCGCATCGCCCGGATGGTGGAGGATGTCTGTTACAATAATGCCAAACAATACTTTAACTTCTGAATATGAAAGAACAGACGGTTCAACAGCGAATGACCAACTTCCGATGGGTCATCTGTGGCATGTTATTCTTGGCCACGACGGTGAACTACATGGATCGTCAGGTGTTGTCGCTGACGTGGAAAGACTTCATCGCTCCGGAGTTCCATTGGAGCAATGCCAACTATGGCGATGTGGCCGGTGTGTTTGCCTTGGTGTATGCAGTCGCAAACCTCTTTGCCGGCCGGTTCATCGATTGGCTCGGCACGAAGAAAGGCTACCTGTGGGCCATCGGCATCTGGTCGACCGGAGCCTGCCTCCATGCCCTCTGCGGATGGGCCACGAAGCAGTGGCTGGGTATCGATACCATGGCACATATGGTCGATGCTGCCGGCATGCTCGCCTCGTCGGTAGCGATGGTCAGCGTCTATTTCTTCATGGCGGCCCGCATTGTGTTGGCTGTCGGTGAGGCCGGCAACTTTCCGTCGGCGGTGAAGGTGACGGCAGAATACTTCCCCAAGCGCGACCGCGGCTATGCCACTGCCATCTTCAATGCCGGCTCAACAGTGGGCGCGATGATTGCTCCGCTGTGTATCCCGACGCTGGCGCGTTTCTTCAAGGACCATGGCGTTGGCAACGGATGGGAGATGGCCTTCATCATCATCGGTGGGCTGGGATTCCTGTGGATGGGCCTGTGGCTGTTCATCTATAAGCCGATGAAGGAGAACCGCCATGTGAATGATGCCGAGCGGGAGTACATCCTTCAGGATACCATTGAAACCACTGACCGTCATGATGTCGGAGCGGAACGTCCTGCCGACGATGGCGGCCGTAAGCTGTCGCTGGCAGAGTGTCTGCGACTGCGCCAGACTTGGGCCATCCTGCTGGGTAAGTTCCTGAGCGACGGTGTGTGGTGGTTCCTGCTGTTCTGGACACCGGCCTATATCAGTGATGTATATGGCTATACCAGCGATACGTCGATGGCCCAGATGCTCATGTTCGTGCTCTATGCCATCACGATGCTCTCGCTCTTTGGCGGCAAGCTGCCTACCATCATCATCAACCGTACCCACAAGCATGCCTATACCTGCCGCATGCAGGCCATGTTCGTCTTTGCCCTGATAC
This sequence comes from uncultured Prevotella sp., assembly GCA_946540435.1. Classification (GTDB taxonomy): domain Bacteria; phylum Bacteroidota; class Bacteroidia; order Bacteroidales; family Bacteroidaceae; genus Prevotella. The sequence continues at coordinate 19,398 of CAMNII010000017.1, read as the reverse complement.
CGCTGCTGGGCTTGCTGGCTCAGCCTTTGGGGCGCTATTCCTGTTGGATAACGATTATCATCATCGGACTGGTAGGTGCCGCTCATCAGTCGTGGTCGGCCAATCTTTTCTCTGTGGGCAGCGACCTGTTCCCGAAGAACACCGTTGCCACCATCACGGGCATCAACGGTATGGCAGGCGGCATCAGCTCGTTCCTCATCAATGTAGGGTCGGGGCGTCTGCTCGACTATGTCGACAAGTCGCAGACCGTCTTCATGGGCTTCCAGGGTAAGGAAGCCGGCTATTTCATGGTGTTCTGCTTCTGCTCCATGGCCTATCTGTTGGCATGGACGGTGATGAAAACCCTTGTGCCCCGTTATAACCCGGTGAGATAATTATTTAGGATATCATAAAAACGACAGATATGATCATATGAAAGAGATGAATGACAATCAAATGAACCGGCGGGAGTTTCTTCGCGACCTGGGCATCCTCGGAGCCGGAGCGCTGGCTGTTACCAGTCCGTGGCTGAAAGCTTTTGCCGACGTGAACGAAACAGCCAAGGAGCGTGTGCGCATCGGAATGATCGGCCCGGGCTCGCGCGGACAGTTCCTGCTGAGTTTTCTTTCCAAGAATCCCAAAGCCGAGATTGTGGCTTTTGCCGACCTCTATGAGCCGTCCCTTAATGCCGCCCAGGCCATTGTTCCTACGGCACGGCTCTATGACAACTACAAGAAGCTGCTCAACGACAAGGAGGTACAGGCCGTAGTCGTTGCCACACCCCTCGCCACGCACTATCAGATTGTGATGGATGCCTTCGATGCCGGCAAGCACGTGTACTGTGAGAAGACCATCGGATATACCATGGAGGAGTGCTACAAGATGTATCAGAAACATCTGGAGACGGGCTGCCTGTTCTTCACCGGTCAGCAGCGTCTTTTCGACCCCCGCTATATCAAGGCCATGGAGATGGTGCATCAGGGCGTCTTCGGCGAGATTACCGCCGTGCATGCCTTCTGGAACCGCAATGGCGACTGGCGTCGCGAGATACCCAACCAACGCTGGGAACGCTATATCAACTGGCGCCTCTATAAAGACACGTCGAAAGGTCTGATGACCGAACTGGCCTGTCACCAGCTGCAGGTAGGCACGTGGGCTTTAGGCAAGCTGCCACAGAAGGTTATGGGCCACGGTGCCATCACCTATTGGAAGGATGGCCGCGAGGTCTACGACAATATCAACACCATCTATGTCTTCGACGACGGCAAGAAGATGACGTGGGGGTCAGACATCGCCAACAAGTTCTACGGTTTGGAAGAACAGATCCTTGGCAGTAAGGGAACGGTGGAGCCCGAACGAGGCCGCTATTACTTTGAGGACACCGACCTGGCGCCGGCTCCCGCCTTCCTGCAGATGTTGAACGACTGGGATGCCAAGCTCTTCGGCGCCAAGGCCTTTGCCGGCACCTCGTGGGCTGCCGAGACGGGAAGCACCAACCGGGGCGAGCTCATCCTGGGCAAGGAACCCGACAACGATGGCACGTCGCTGCTCACCGAGGCTTTCGTCGAAGCCTGCATCACAGGCAAGCAGCCCGACCGCATTGCCGAAGAAGGCTACTACGCCTCGTTGCTCTGCCTCTGGGGCCACGAAGCCCTGGAGCGTGAGGAGATCATCAGCTTCCCCACAGAGTACCAGATTGACTACGATGTCTATGGAACAAAAAAGCAAACCCCTAACACTTAACAGCATCCAATGAAAGATATCATCATCACTCCCAAGCGGCAGCGCACCGAGCTCTGGACCATCCTCGTGTGTTTCCTCATGGCCTTTGCCCTCAATGTCTATGCCATCATCAGCTACGACGGACAATGGAACGAACTCTTCTGGTCGTTAGGCTTCGTCGCTGCCACCACCGTCTTGCTCTATGCCGTATGGACGCTCTTGCGCCTGCTCTGCTACGGATGTAAGAAACTATTCAACAATAAAAACAAATAACCGTTATGACAACACGTAGACAATTTCTAAAGCAGATGGGTCTGGCCTCGGCAGGTCTGGCCGTCGGCAATGTGACGAATGCGTTTGCCCGTCCGATGACATCGAAGGAATGGGCTGGCGTGAAGGCCGACAAAGTGAAGATTGCCTATATCGGCATCGGTAACCAGGGTGCCTTCGACATCGAGCAGTTTGCGAAGACCGGACTCGTAGAGGTCGTTGCCCTTTGCGATGTCGACCTTGAAGGCAAGCATGTGCAGAAGGTCCTGAGCATGTACCCGAAAGCCAAGCGTTTCCACGACTTCCGGGAGATGTTCGAGAAGGCAGGCTCCGAGTTCGATGCCGTCCTGGCCGCCGTCCCCGACCACATCCACTTCCCCATCTGTATGATGGCCCTCAACGAAGGCAAGCACATCTACATCGAGAAACCCCTGTGCCGCACCTTCCAGGAGGCGGAGCTGCTCATGGAGAATGCCCGCCGCCATCCCGACCTTGCCACGCAGGTGGGCAACCAGGGACACTCCGAGGCCAACTATTTCCAGTTCAAGGCATGGCAGGAGGCCGGCATCATCAAGGATGTCACCGCCGTCACCGCCCACATGAACAACTCGCGCCGCTGGCACAAGCTCGACCCGAAAATCCATAAGTTCCCCGAAGGGCAGCCCCTGCCGAAGGGTATGGACTGGGACACATGGCTCGGCGCCCAGCAGTGGCACGACTACAACGACCTCTACCACCAGGGCGAGTGGCGCTGCTGGTACGACTTCGGCATGGGAGCCCTTGGCGACTGGGGTGCCCATATCCTCGACACCGTCCATGAGTTCCTCGACCTCGGACTGCCCTATGAGATCACCCTCCTCAAGGAAGAAGGCCACAACGACTTCTTCTATCCCATGACGTCGACCATCCTCTTCCGCTTCGGACCGCGCAACGGCATGCCGCCCGTCGACATCACCTGGTACGACGGCATCAACAACCAGCCGCCGCTGCCGAAAGGCTATGGCCACAGCGAATACAATGCCGACATCCCCGCCACCAACCAGGGCGAGACGCCGCGCGCTCAGCTCAACCCCGGAAAGATTATCTATACCAAGGACCTCATCTTCAAGGGTGGCTCGCATGGTTCCACGCTCTCCATCATTCCCGAGGAGCGAGCCCGGGAGATGCAGTCGCAGCTGCCCGAGGTACCGAAGAGTCCGTCGAACCACTACGAGAACTTCCTCCGTGCCTGCCAGGGATTGGAGAAGACACGCTCGCCGTTCGAGATCAACGGTGTGCTCAGCGAGGTGTTCTGCCTGGGAGTCATCGCCCAGCGACTCAACGCCCAGCTGTTCTTCGACCCCCGCATGAAGATTTTTACCAACAATCCCTTCGCCAACGCCCTGCTCACCGGCATGCCGCCACGCAAGGGATGGGAAGAGTTCTACAGACTGTAAAGTAAATGCCCCTGGAAAATTGGGGAACTGTTAATCGTTTGCTCAATAAAGAATATGAAAAAAATAATCGCAATCATTGGTCTGGTGTGCTGCTGTATCACGGCAGGCGCGCAAGACTGGAAGCCCTTGTTCAACGGCAAGGACCTCAAAGGCTGGACCCGCCTCAACGGTAAGGCCGAGTATAAAGTCGTCGACGGCACCATCGTCGGCCGCCCGAAGTTCGGACAACCCAACACATTCCTCGCCACGAAGCAGGACTATGCCGACTTCATCCTTGAATTCGAGTTCAAGGTCGACGGCAACCTGAACTCCGGTGTGCAGCTGCGCTCCCACAGCGACAAGAAAGTGATGAACGGACGCGTACATGGTCTGCAGTTCGAAATCGACCCTTCCGACCGTGCATGGACTGGCGGCATCTATGATGAGGCTGGCCGCCTGTGGCTCTATCCCCTCACCAAGAACCCCGCTGCCAAGAAAGCCTTCAAGCGCGGCGAGTGGAACAAGGCACGCGTCGAGGCCTATGGCAACAGGGTGCGCACATGGGTCAACGATATTCCCTGCACCAACCTCTGGGACGGCCTCGAGAAGAGCGGCTTTATCGCCCTGCAGGTACACGCCGTAGGCTCGAAGGCCGAGGAGAACCAGACCGTGAGCTGGCGCAGCATCCGCATCTGCACCGACAACGTGAAAGACTACCTTTCCAAGCCCGACCGCACCCCCGAGGTGAACGTCAACGACAACACCCTCTCCGACCTTGAAGAGAAGGCCGGATGGAAACTCCTCTGGGACGGCAAGACCACTGACGGCTGGCGCGGTGCCAAGCTCGACGAGTTCCCCAAGACCGGATGGACCATCGCCGACGGCGTGCTGAAGGTGGAGAAGGGCAACGGCGGCGAGGCCTCCAACGGCGGCGACATCGTCACCACACGCACCTACAAGAACTTCATCCTCAAGGTAGACTTCAAGATTACCGAAGGGGCCAACAGCGGCATCAAATACTTCGTCAAGCCCGACATGAACAAGGGTGCCGGCTCAGCCATCGGCTGCGAGTTCCAGGTGCTCGACGACCTTCGCCACCCCGACGCCAAGCTCGGCGTGAAGGGCAACCGCACCCTCGGCTCGCTCTACGACCTCATTCCCGCACCCGCTGACAAGCCTTTCGACATCAAGGCATGGAACACGGCGATGGTCATCGTGCGCGGCAACCACGTGGAGCACTGGCTCAACGGTGTGAAGCTGCTGGAGTATGAGCGCAATACCCAGGAATGGGACGCTCTTGTGGCCTACAGCAAATACCGCGACTGGCCCAACTTCGGCAACCATGAGGAAGGCAACATCCTGCTGCAGGACCATGGTGACGAGGTTTACTTCAAGAACATCAAGATCCTGGAACTGCCCGACCGTCCCGATGCCCGGCGCGGTCAGCGCGGCTCGCAGGGTGGACCCCGCCCCGCCGGCGGTCGCGGACAGCGTCCGAGACGATAAGGGCCAATGAGGAACGCGCGTCCATGCAGTACATCTTTACTCCTGCCGCCAAACCATCTCAATCCCCTTTCCCCTCGGAAGGAGGGTGGGAGGGAGAGCCTTCATCGCGTCAGGTCGGTGAGGGGGCGGAGACCCCAGATGCTCTCGGTGCCATGGACGCGCGTTTCTATGCCTGGTTTCCCGCCATGCACAGCCGTGTCGACCTGCTGCTCGTCGCCGACCGCTCCGAAGACGCTTTCCGGGCCATGGCAGAGGAGATAAGGCAAGCGGTGGCACGGCTCGAACAACTGGCCAACTGCTACGACCCCGTCTCGCCGCTGGCACGGCATAATGCCGACCAATCCCTTCCCGTGCCCGATGAACTTCGCGGACTGTTGACCCTCAGCAAGTGGTACAAGGAACAGACGCTCGGCCTTTTCGACCCGTGGTTTGCCGGGCGCTGTAACCTCTCAGCCTTTCTGAAAGGCTATGCCCTCGACACCATCCTTCCCCTGCTGACCCGCCACGGCATCACCAACGCCGTCGTCAGCATGGGCAACAGCAGCATCCTCTTCCTCAAGGAAGACAGGGTGCTCACCACCTCCGGCAATGCCACTGCCGAACGCCGCCATATCGTCAACCCGCTGACCGGACAGTACGTAGAAGGCCGGCGAACCGTCAGCGTCGAGACACCTACCCAGAGTATAGACCCCGACGGCACCATCCTCGGCGGCGGAGCCCTCGGAGAGGTGCTCTCCACAGCCCTCTTCGTTGCTGACGACGAACAGCGTCGGCAACTCCTTCAACGTTTTCCCCAAGCGCGTCGGCAGCCTGTCAGACCCTGAAGCTGATGGTCGAGATTGTCCGCGAACCATGGCAAGGCATGAACTTTATCCGGTAGGCTACCCGCCTGCCGGATTTTTTTTACCGTTCGACAATATTTTTTTTTCGTTTCCGCCGATAACATCTTCCCTTTCTCGGGTATCCCTTGTGCCTGTCAAGGGTAACCCTTTCTGTTGCCAAAAGTAAGGATCGTTTAAGTCCTTCGTCATCATCGAAAAATGCGAAGGTAAGCATCGGTTTTGACGAAAGTAAGGAACGTGCGACCAAAATAAGCTATTTTGATGACCAAAATAAGCTATTTTGGTGACCAAAATAGGCTATTTTGGTATGCCCATCCTACTTGTTTGTATTTCAATTCGTTGGGAACGCCATTTCTCTTTGCCGTCATTGCCATTCCTCTTTGCCGTCATTGCCATTCCTCTTTGGTGTCATTGCCATTCCTCTTTGCCGTTACAGCCATTTTTATTTATTGGAAATGCGGGATGGCATACACGGAGTGGCTGGTACGAAGAAAAAGGGGAGTGGGGGATGGTGCGCAACGTGTTGATGTAGAACAAGAAAAGAAAAATAATTCGGCGGCCTGCAAAAAAAAGTGGAAACGCTTTTGCTTGTATCGGAATTATTCGCTAATTTTGCAACGAATATCGACTAATCGGGATTAATGGTTATGGCAGAAGAAAAACGTATCAAAAGAGCACTCGTTTCCGTGTTCCATAAGGACGGTCTGGAGGAGCTGCTCGGGAAGTTGAACGACGAGGGTGTGGAGTTTCTCTCCACGGGTGGCACGCAGGCCTTTATCGAGGGGCTGGGCTATCGTTGTCGGAAGGTGGAGGATGTCACGGGTTATCCGTCGATTCTCGGCGGCCGTGTGAAGACGCTGCATCCGAAAGTGTTTGGCGGCATCCTGGCTCGCCGCGCCAACGAGGGTGACGGTGCGCAGGTGGTTCAGTATGACATCCCCGAGATTGACCTCGTGGTGGTGGACCTCTATCCCTTTGAGCAGACGGTGGCCGGCGGCGCATCGGAGCAGGACATCATCGAGAAGATTGACATCGGCGGTATCTCGCTCATCCGCGCGGCAGCAAAGAACTTCGACGATGTGGTCATCGTGCCCTCGAAGGCAGAATATCCCGTGCTGCTTGACATCCTGAACCGTCAGGGGGCTGTCACCACGCGCGAGCAGCGCAAGGAACTGGCCAAGCGGGCCTTTGGCGTGAGTTCGCATTACGACACTGCCATCAACGCATGGTTTCAAGAAACTACAAGATAACAAGCATAATACAAACCTATAGGTATGGGATTTTTTTCATTAAACCAAGAGATAGCCATGGACCTTGGTACGGCCAACACGATTATCATCAGTGATGACAAGATCGTGGTTGACGAGCCGTCGGTGGTGGCCCTTGACCGTAACAACAAGATGATTGCGGTGGGCGAGAAGGCCAAGATGATGCACGAGAAGACAAACCCGGATATCCGCACCATACGTCCGCTGCGGGATGGCGTGATTGCCGACTTCTCGGCCTGTGAGCAGATGATGCGCGGACTCATCAAGATGGTTCATTCGGGCAACCGTCTGTTCTCGCCGTCGATGAAAATGGTGATTGGCGTGCCGTCGGGCTCTACGGAAGTTGAGCTGCGTGCCGTGCGCGACTCTGCCGAGCATGCCGACGGCCGTGACGTGTACCTGATTTTCGAACCTATGGCTGCCGCCGTGGGTATTGGTCTCGACGTTGAGGCTCCTGAGGGCAATATGGTTGTCGACATCGGTGGCGGTACGACGGAGATTGCCGTCATCTCACTGGGCGGCATCGTGACGAACAACAGTATCAAGGTGGCCGGCGACGACCTGACATCTGACATCCAGAACTACATGAGCCGTCAGCACAACGTGAAGGTCAGCGAGCGTATGGCCGAGCGTATCAAGATTCATGTGGGTTCGGCACTGACCGACCTGGGCGAGGAGGCTCCCGAGGACTTCGTAGTCCATGGTCCGAACAAGATTACGGCACTGCCCATGGAGGTCCCCGTGTGCTATCAGGAGATTGCACACTGCATCGACCGTACCGTGGCAAGCATCGAGACGGCCGTGCTGAACGCTCTGGAGAATACGCCTCCTGAGCTGTATGCCGACATTGTGAAGAACGGTATCTGGCTGACTGGCGGCGGTGCCCTGTTGCGTGGACTCGCCAAGCGTCTGACCGATAAGTTCAACATCACCTTCCATGTGGCCGAAGACCCGCTGCGCAGTGTCGCCAAGGGTGCCGGCATCGCTTTGAAGAATGTCGACCGCTTCTCGTTCCTGATGCGATAGACCCTTGAAAGCCCTATTCGACTTTATCGCGCGCCACAGCCATTGGTTTCTGTTCCTTGTGCTCGAGGTGGCCAGCTTCGTACTGCTCTTCCGGTTTAACCGTTACCAGGGCAGTGCGTGGTTTTCTTCGGCCAATGCCGTTGCCGGCAGGTTGCATGAGGTCGATGCGGAGGTGACGGCCTTCTTCTCGCTGCGCTCGATAAACAGCGAGCTCACCGCCCGGAATGTGGTGCTCGAGCAACAGGTGGAAGCCCTGCGCAACCAGGTGGCCATATTGTCGCGCGACAGCTCGTGGCTCGACCCCTCGGCCCTTGACGGCATCCAGGGTTATCCGCTCATCCCCGCACATGTCATTGGCAGCAGTCTCGGGAACCGCAACAACCTGCTTACCATCGACCGCGGTCTGAAGGACGGCGTGAAGAAGGACATGGGTGTGGTGAGCGGCACCGGCATCGTGGGCGTGGTGTATCTTGTCTCCAACCACTATGCCGTGGTGATGCCCGTGCTGAATGCGCATAGCAATATCAGCTGTTCCATCGTGGGGAGCCACTACTTCGGAACCCTTCAGTGGAACGGGGGCGATGCCGGCACGGCAAGCGTCGACAACATCCCCCTGCATGCCAAGTTCGAGATTGGCGACACCATCGTCACCAGCGGCTACTCTGCCATCTTCCCGCAAGGCGTGAGCGTGGGCTATATCAAGAAAAAAGAGTATTCCGACAACGGGCTCTCCTATAAGCTGCAGGTGGCTCTCTCGACCGACTTCGGCAACCTGCGCGACGTATGCGTCATTGATAATACGGCCCTGAGCGAGCAGGCCGCACTGATGCACGAGGCTGAGGCGGTGCAGTAACAAACTGCTGGCGGCTCGGCAACCATACTTGTAACGACAATTCAAAGATGGACACACTGAAGAAAATAGCATTATTCCTTGTCTTCCTGGCTGTGCAGACCTTGGTGCTCAACCATGTCCACCTGTTTGGCTTCATCATCCCGCTGCTCCACGTCTACTTCGTCGTGCTCTTCCAGCGCAACTACCCTCATTGGGCTCTGTTGCTCTGGGCTTTCGCGCTGGGGTTGGGCGTCGACATCTTCTCGAATACACCCGGCGTGGGGGCGGCATCGCTTACGCTGACGGCACTGCTGCAGCCCTACCTGCTCTCGCTCTTTGTCTCGCAGGATGCTGCCGAAGACCTGCAACCCTCGGTGAAGACTCTGGGGATGGTGAAATATGTGTATTTCGTATCAATACTGACTACGCTCTTTGTCCTGACCTACTTCACGCTGGAGTTCTTCAGCTTCGTCAACTGGATGTGGTGGCTGGCCACTGTGGTGGGGAGTACGGTGCTTACGGTTGTGCTCATCATCGTCATTGAAAACGTGCGCAGAAAGTGAAAGACTCCGACAACAACTATCGGCAGTATGTCATCGGCGGCGTGGCAGCAGTCATCGTCGTCGTGTATATCGTCAGGCTCTTCACCCTGCAGCTGATGAGCGATGACTACAAGAAGAATGCCGACTCGAATGCCTTCCTGAAGAAGGTGGAGTTCCCCTCGCGCGGCGTCATCAGCGACCGCAACGGCAAGCTGCTGGTATACAACCAGCCGGCCTACGACATCATGGTCATCATGAACGAGGCCAAGGACCATACCGACACGCTGGAACTCTGCCGTACGCTGAACATCACCCGAGAGTATTTCGACCGCCGCATGGCCGAAATCAAAGACCGGAAGAAAAACCCCGGCTTCTCGAACTTCACCCAGCAGCTGTTTATCGGACAACTCTCCGACCGCGAGTTCAGCATCTTCCGCGAGAAGATGTACCGCTTCCCGGGCTTCTATATCCAGAACCGCAGCATCCGCCAGTATGAATACCCCTACGCAGCCCATGTGCTGGGCGACGTGGCAGAGGTGTCGAAGAGCGACATCGAGAACGACAACTATTACCAGCCCGGCGACTATATCGGCAAGCAGGGCATCGAGCGGTCGTACGAGAAACAGCTCCGCGGCGAGAAAGGCATCGAGATCCTCCTCCGCGATGCTCACGGCCGCATACAAGGCCGCTATAAGGACGGAGCCTACGACCATAAGCCCGTACCCGGGAAAAACCTCACCCTCAGCATCGACATCGACCTGCAAGCCCTCGGCGAGCGCCTGCTCGAAGGAAAGATAGGCAGCATCGTCGCCATAGACCCGCAGACCGGCGAGGTGCTCTGCATGGTGAGCTCGCCGACCTTCGACCCCCGCATGATGGTGGGCAAGCAGCGCGGCGTGCACCATCAGGAACTGGCCCGCGACCCGTGGAAGCCACTGCTGAACCGCAGCATCATGGGACAGTATCCGCCTGGCTCCACCTTCAAGACCTCGCAGGCACTCACCTTCCTCAGTGAAGGCATCATCACCCCGCAGACAGCCTATCCCTGCTACCACGGCTTCGTGTTCAAGGGACTGCGCGTGGGATGTCACGGCCACGGCTCGCCACTGCCCGTAGTGCCCGCCATCGCCACGTCGTGCAACGGCTTCTTCTGCTGGGGGCTGTACCACATGATGAGCAACCGCAAGAAATACCCCACCGTGCAGACCGCGATGAATACCTGGCGCGACTACATGGTGTCCATGGGATTCGGCTATAAGCTCGGCATCGACTTGCCGGGAGAAAAGCGCGGACTCATACCCAATGCAGAATACTATGACAATGCCTACAGAGGGTCGTGGAACGGACTGACCATCATCTCCATCTCTATCGGACAGGGAGAGGTAAACCTCACGCCTCTGCAGATAGCCAACCTCGGCGCCACCATCGCCAACAGAGGATTCTTCTATACGCCACACGTGGTGAAAGAGGTGGAAGGCGAACCCATGGACACCCTCTATACCTCCCGCCGATATACCCTGGCCAAGCGTTCGGCCTACGACGAGGTCGTCAAGGGCATGCGCGCAGCAGCCCTCGGAGGAACCTGTAAGGCACTGGCCAAATACGACTTCGAAGCCTGCGGCAAGACAGGAACGGCACAGAACCGCGGCCACGACCACTCCATCTTCATGGGCTTTGCACCGATGAACGACCCGAAGATAGCCATCGCCGTATACGTGGAGAACGGTGGCTTCGGCGCACACTATGGCGTGCCCATCGGCGGGCTGATGATGGAGCAGTACCTGAAAGGCGAACTGTCGCCGGCCTCACAGGCCGAGGCCGACGTGTTCCAACATAAACGGATCAGCTATGGCACCCAGAACCGATAAGCAGCAGAGCGTGTTCCGCTCTATCGACTGGTGGACGGTAGGCATCTATCTGGCACTGCTCACCTTCGGATGGCTCAGCGTCTGCGGAGCCAGTTACACCTATGGCGAGACAGACATCTTCAGCCTGTCTACCAATTCCGGAAAGCAAATCCTATGGATAGGAACGTCAGTCGTGCTCGCCGCCGTTCTCCTGCTCCTCGACGACCGGTTGTACGACCGGTATGCCTTTGTCATCTACATCCTGCTCGTCGTACTGCTGTTTGCCACTATCTTCAACCCCCATAGTACCAAAGGCTCGCACTCCTGGCTGGTCCTCGGACCCGTGAAGGTGCAGCCGGCGGAGTTTGCCAAGTTTGCCACTGCCTTGGCGGTGGCAAAGTTCATGGGCGGCTATGAGTTTAATATTCATCGGTTCAGAGACTTCGCCATTGCCGCCGCCATTATCTTCGTGCCCATGCTGTGCATCGTCGGACAACGCGAGACAGGGTCGGCACTGGTCTATCTGGCCTTCTTCCTGATGTTCTACCGCGAAGGCATGACGGGCAGCATCCTCTTTACCGGTGTCGCGCTGGTGGTATACTTTGTCGTCGGCATCAAATACGAGAGCGTCATGCTATGGCTCACGCCGACCTCCGTGGGACGCTTCGTCGTCATGCTGCTCGTACAGATTTTTACCCTTGGCATGACGTGGATGTACTGCCGCGACACCGCCTTCGTCCGACGGATGAGCCTGGCCATCGCCGTGGTGACACCCGTCGCCCTGCTGGTGTCTCACTTCCTGGTGCCTTTCGACGTGGTATGGGTGCAGGCAGCACTCTGTGCGGTGATGATTGTCAGCCTGCTCTATCAGTGGGTCAGCCGGCGCCTGTCGCAATATCTCTTTATCGCCGCTTTCGCCGTAGGCTCTATCGTTTTCTTCAACCTGGCCGACTACGTGCTGAACAATGTGCTGCAGGTGCATCAGCGCACACGTATCAACGTGCTGCTCGGACTCGACGAGGACCTGCGCGGAGCAGGCTACAACGTCCATCAGAGCGAGATAGCCATCGGGTCGGGCGGACTGCGGGGAAAGGGATTTCTGAATGGCACGCAGACAAAACTGAAGTTCGTGCCTGAGCAGGATACCGACTTTATCTTCTGCACCGTGGGCGAAGAAGAAGGGTTCATCGGCTCCGCCACCGTCCTGCTGTTGTTCCTGGCACTGATTATCCGGCTGATACGTCTTTCCGAACGACAACCCTTCGCCTTCGGGCGTATATACGGATATAGTGTGTTGAGCATCTTCCTTTTCCACCTGTTCATCAACGTGGGCATGGTGCTCGGGCTGACACCCGTCATCGGCATCCCGCTGCCCTTCTTCTCTTATGGAGGCTCGTCGCTGTGGGGCTTCACCCTGTTGCTCTTCATCTTCCTCCGCATCGATGCCTCACGCAACATGATCAGACAGTAGAGACCGCCGGCATCCCGCTCCTGTCATCACGAAACAATAATCCCTGAAGCTCGGATGAGCTTCAGGGATTGTACTTTTCTGAGCCTGCTTGCGTTAGCAGCGGAGATTAGCTTGCACTCGAGGATGAGCGGCAGCCGACTACGAGCTGTTACGCAGCAGCATGGAGATTATCGCTTGCACTCGAGGAGGAGCGGCAGCTTGCCGTCGTCGATGAGTTTCAGGATGAGCTCGCCGAAGAGGGTGTTCTGCCATGCAAACCATGAGCGGGTGAACTTCTTGGGGTTGTCCTTGTGGAAAGACTCATGCATGAAGCCCGTGTCGGCATCGGTGCGCATCAGTGTCTCGATGCACCATTTGATTTCCTTGTCGTCCTGCGAGGTGAAAGCCTTCATCATGATAGACATCGGCCATACCATGTCGTAGCCGATGTGCGGACCGCCGATGCCTTCACCGGCCTTGCCGCTGAAGAAGTAGGGGTTGGAGTCGCTCCATACGAAGCGGCGCGTGTTCTGATAGATGGGGTCGTTGATGTCGACATCGCCGAGGTAGGCCATGGCAAGCAGTGAGGGCACGTTGGCGTCGTCCATGAGCAGGTGGTTGCCGAAACCGTCGACCTCGAAGGCATAGATGCGGCCGAAGTAGGGATGGTTGACGACGGCATACTGCTTCAGGGCATTGCTCACCTCGTTCGCCAGGTCGGTGCACTGCTTGGCCAGGTCAGCCTTGTGGTTCACGGTCTCCAGTATCTCGGCAGCCTTCTTCAGGTTAGAGACGGCCATGAAGTTCGAGGGGACGAGATAGAGGAATGTGGTGGCATCGTCGCTGGGACGGAAGAAGGAGCAGATGAGGCCGCAAGGCTTCACAGGGTTACCCAGTCCGTCGTTGCTGACCGTGTCGCCCTGACGCTCGGTGACACGCTGGAAATGGTAGGGGCCGACACCATTCTTGCGCTGCTGCTCATGGAAGGTCTTGAGGATGTTCTCAACGGCCTTGAGCCATTCCTCGCCGAAGATGCTGGCGTCGCCAGTCACCTGCCAGTAGTGGTAGGCCAGACGGAGCGGGTAGCAGAGGGAGTCGATTTCGTACTTGCGCTCGTGGAGGAAGGGGTTCATGTCTGTAAGGTCCTTCATCCAGTCGCCGTCGGGACGCTCTTCCTTGTTGAATGCGTTAGCATAGGGGTCGAGGTTGATGCAGCGCAGCTGGCGGAGAATGACGCCGCGAAGCATAGCCTTCAGCTTCGGGTCGTCGTTGGCAAACTGCACATAGGGCCATACCTGGGCGCCGGAGTCGCGGAGCCACATGGCGTGGATGTCACCCGTATAGACAAAGGTGTCGTCCTTGCCGTCCCAGTGGACGGTGGTATCGAGGGTGTTGGGGAAGCAGTTCTCGAACATCCATGCCAAATAGGCGTTGTCCTTGAGCAGTTCCTTCACCTCTTTGATTTTCTTCTCGATGGCATCGGAGACGAAGAGCCGCTCGGCCTCCTTCGGCCGATTGGTTTTCATGGCGGTCTTGTCTTTCTCTACGATAGGGGTTGCACCGGTGAGGCCGTCGTAGGCCTTTGCGGAGGTTGACAGGGCAATGGTCATGACCACTGCTGCCAGCATCTTTGCAGTTCTTTTCATACGTTTTGCGTGTTGTTGATGATGGTTTTGATTTCTGATTGCAAAGATACGAAAAAACGAGGGCAGAACAAAATAAATTTATTTATTTTTTTTGCCGAGTGAAAGTATCTTATATTCTCTCAGCATTGTAACCGCCCCAGAGTCGTTTCTGTGAGGCGAAAACAAAGGAAAATCAATGAACGAAGTGCAAAAGTGGAAGTTTTTTTCGTTTTTCCGTAAAATAATATGTAATTTTGCAACGTATATGCGCCTGTGCGCAAGTAATATAGATATAAAGAGATGAAGTTCAGCGATGTCATCGGACAGGAAGAAGTGGCCAAACGGTTAATCCGGATGGTGGAAGAAGACCGGTTGCCGCATGCGTTGTTGCTCTGTGGCCCTGAGGGCAGCGGAAAGATGGCGCTGGCACTGGCTTTTGCGTCTTACCTGCTGAGCGACGCCGCTCCGCAGCAAGCCTCTTCGTCGGCATCGCTCTTCGGCATGGAGCCGGAAGTACCGCAGCGTAATGCCAATGCCGATGCCATGCTGGCAAAATACGAGCACCCCGACCTTCATTTCACGTTCCCCGTCATCCGTCCTGCCGGCACATCGTCGGAGCATAAGATGGTCAGCGACGACTTCATCCGCGAGTGGCGCGATATGTTGCTCGACGGTCCCTATTTCACGATGGACCAGTGGCTCGAGCAGATGAATGCAGCCAACCAGCAGGCACAGATTGGGGCAGGGGAGAGTGACAGCCTCATCCGTAAGCTGTCGCTGAAGTCGAGTCAGGGAGGCTATAAGGTGAGCATCATCTGGTTGCCCGAGCGCATGAACCAGGAGTGTGCCAACAAAATCCTCAAACTCCTTGAGGAACCGCCCCACCAGACCGTCTTCCTCATGGTGAGCGAGGAGCCCGGCGCATTGTTGGAGACTATCCGTAGCCGTACGCAACGGATAGACATCCCCCGGTTGCCGGCAGAGACTATTGCCGAGGCGCTGGTGACACGGCGCGGCATAGAGCCCGACGAAGCCCGACGGTTCTCGCGGATAGCCAACGGCAGCTGGCAGAAAGCCATCGCAGCCCTCGATGCCGACAGCGAAGGTCATCAGTTCTTCCAGCTCTTTGTCTCGCTGATGCGTACGGCCTACGGACGCGACGTGAAAGCCATGAAGGCATGGAGCGAGGGGGTGGCAGCCTTCGGTCGCGAGCGTCAGATCCGTTTTGTGGAGTATTGCTGCAGGATGGTGCGCGAGAACTTCATGTATAACTTCGGCGAACCCGAACTTTGCTATATGACGCAGGAAGAAGAAACCTTTGCCGTCAGGTTCGCACGCTTTATCAACGAGGCCAACGTGATAGAAATCAGCGAGCTCTTTGCCCGTGCGCAGCGTGACATCGGGCAGAATGCCAACGGCAAGATTGTCTTCTATCACCTCATCATCCAGATGACGGTATTACTTACAAAAAAATGAGAAATGAGAAATGAGGAATAACCTCAATTATTATATAATCTAAAAAACAGAATACGCAAGTGGACTTCAAAGATATGAAATTCAAGGTGTATCGCGGTTGCGACCGTGGGCTGAGCCACCGTGGATGCGGCAGGCAGGACAAACAGCTCAATACGTATGACTGGCTGGCCGACATTCCCGGCAACATCGATACCACTGACCTTGTCGAGGTGCAGTTTAAAAACACCCGCAAGGGATACTACCACAACGTCAACAATCTGGATCTGAAGAAGGGCGATATCGTCGCCGTGGAAGCCAACCCCGGTCACGACATCGGAGTGGTGACACTGACAGGACGCCTCGTAGAACTCCAGCTGAAGAAGGCCAATATCAAGTCACCCGACGACATCCGGCGTATCTACCGTCTGGCCAAGCCCGTCGACATGGAGAAATACTACGAGGCCAAGGCCCGCGAGCATGCCACGATGATTGAAAGCCGACAGATTGCCAAGGGACTCGGGCTGGACATGAAAATTGGTGACGTAGAATACCAAGGCGACGGCAACAAAGCCATCTTCTATTATATTGCCGACGAGCGCGTGGACTTCCGGCAGCTCATCAAAGATCTTGCAGCAGCCTTCCATGTGCGCATCGAGATGAAACAAATCGGCGCACGGCAGGAAGCAGGACGCATCGGAGGTACGGGACCTTGCGGTCGGGAACTGTGCTGTGCCACTTGGATGAAGAACTTCGTCAGCGTGGGAACCAATGCTGCCCGATTCCAAGACCTGTCACTAAACCCGCAGAAGCTGGCAGGAATGTGTGCCAAGTTGAAGTGTTGCCTGAACTACGAAGTCGACGACTACGTGGAAGCCTCGCGGCGGCTGCCCAACAGGGAAATTGTCTTGCAGACGGCCGATGCCGACTACTACTATTTCAAAGCCGACATCCTCGCCGGTCTGGTGACCTATTCCACCGACAAACGGCAGGCTGTCAACCTCGAGACCATCAGTGCACAACGCGCCCTTGACATCATTGAGATGAATAAGCACGGCGAGAAACCCATTTCATTGCAGGGTGATGGCCAGCAAAGGCAGGACAACCGTCCCGTCGACCTCTTGGCCGACGCCGATGTGACCCGTTTCGACAGTGCCCGCCGTAAGAAGAAAAAGAACCGCAGCCGTGACAACCGTTCTGAGCAGCAAGGCAAGAAAGAACATGCCGAAGGAAAACAGAACGACAGCCGTCAGCACGACCAGCGCCGGCCGTCACGACAAGGCAGGCAGAATCCCTCAGCTGACAGTCAGACGAAAGGCGAGAAAGCCGAGAACCATCATGAAGAAGGCAAGCAGTAGGCTGCTGGCAGCACTCCTCGCCATCGTAGTCTGCGGGTGCAGTCCGGACAGGGTGTATGACGAGTATCATCCTACGCCCATGAAAGGATGGGAGAAAACCGAACCGGTGATATTCCATGTACCGCCCGTCAGTGAAGCCGGAGACTATCGGGTGGAAATCGGTTTAAGAACCACGATGGAGTTTCCCTTCACTACGCTCATCCTTGCTGTTGCGCAGGAAGTGTTTCCTTCGGTCAGTCCGTCACCATCGGTATCCGTCATTCCCCGTAGCCATTCAACGTTCCTTACCTGCCGGCTCATTGAAGACAACGGCCGTAGCAAAGGCAATGGACTCTCTATTCAGCAACATTCTTTTCCTGCCGACACCCTGCGTCTTCAGGCTGGAGACTCTCTCGTCGTCTCAGTCCGGCATGATATGAAACGCGAGATCCTTCCCGGAGTCTGTGATGTGGGCATGACCTTGACCCCCATCCGTCGATAAACATTGTAGAACTTTATGAATGCGTGCCCATGTCAACCTCAGACATTGGCACGCATCCGTTTTTCCCCCTTTACGCGTACATTATATTAATATAGTCATTAGGGTATTTCCTCCTTGTGATGTATTGGTTAAAAAAAAAAGTAAAAAAATGTTTTAAAAAAGTTTTCGTATTTCAAAAAAAATGTTTTACTTTGCAGGTGGATATCCAATAAGAAAAAGCTTTATAGACAACCTTTTTTTATCTTGACCGTGTTTATCACAACTATTCGCGAGAACTGAAGAATTGTTAACTAGTTAATTAAAAATCATTTAATGAAAAGAACTCTCTCAATCGTAGCAGCAATGATGCTGGCAGCGACTTATGGACATGCACAGCCTGCTGATTACTTCAAACCTTACAAGGCAACGGATTTACGTCTGCCTTCTGTCCCTATTGTGGTGAACGACCCGTATTTCTCCATCTGGTCGCCTTACGACAGACTGACCGACGGCACCACACGCCACTGGACCAATGATGAGATGCCGTTGACAGGCCTTCTGCGTGTCGATGGCGAGGTCTATCGCTTTATGGGCGCCGAAAAGGAATACATCCTTGCCCCCATCGTGCCCATGGCAGATGCAGGTCCTTGGAAAGGAATGGTCACTCGCCAGAACCCCGGAAAAGGTTGGGAAGCCGTGCAGTTCGACGACTCTCAATGGCGGGAGCAGGAAGGCGCCTTCGGTACGCGTGGCGAATACGAACATGTTCGCACCCGTTGGACCGAGACCAACAGCGACATCTATGTCCGCCGTACGGTAGACGTCAGCGATGCTGATGCGAACAGTGAGCTTTACCTGAACTTTTCTCACGACGACGTCTTTGAGCTCTTTATCAACGGCCAGGAAGTGGCACGCACCGGTGAGACCTGGAAGACAGGTGAGGTGGCGAAGATTGCCAAAGGCATCATCAAGCCCGGCAAAAACCTCATCGCTGCCCATTGCCACAATACTCACGGAGGTGCCTATCTGGACTTCGGTATCTCCAAGAACATCATGGAGAAGAAAGCCAACGTGAAAGTGGCCCGCCAGAAGGAAGTCGACGTGCTGGCAACCAATACCTATTACACCTTTGAATGCGGACCCGTTGAGTTGGACGTCGTGTTCACAGCCCCGATGCTCATCGACAACCTCGACATGCTCTCCGTACCTGTCAACTATATCTCCTATCAGGTACGTTCCGTCGACAAGAAAGCCCACGACGTGCAGTTCTTCCTCGGTGCTTCGCCGGAGATCGCCGTGAACAAGGCTACCCAGCCCACCGTGTCGGGAATCGTACGTGAGTCGGGTGTCGTCTATGCCCGCACAGGCACCGTCGAGCAGCCCGTCCTCGCCAAGAAGGGCGACGGCATCTGCATCGACTGGGGCTACCTCTATCTCCCCGCTGTCAATGGCGAGGTGGGATGTGGAGCAACAGAAAAGGTCATCAACGACTTTGCCACAACCGGAAAGATTGCACAGCGCGAGGAGAAAGTCGTGAGTCACAATGCAGCCGACATGCCACTGCTGAGCTATGTCCATGACTTCGGAACCGTCACCCAGGCAGCCTCCTATACCCTCATCGGCTATGATGAAGTGCAGGATATCGAATATATGTACTATCGTTACAAAGGCTATTGGGCACGCAACGGAAAGACTATCTTCCAGGCCTTCAACGAGCTGAACCGCGACTACAACAACGTGATGCAGCAGTGCCGCGACCTCGACCGCCGCATCTACGACGACGGCTTCAACGCCGGCAACAAGA
>CAMNII010000016.1 GCA_946540435.1 uncultured Prevotella sp. | reverse complement strand
TTGAGCTATTGACTACCTACCACTCAAAAATACCCTGCAAAATGAGCTATACGCCGAAAATTAATATTGGCAAGAACGCTCTGCGCGATGCCAATGGGCAAAGAATCGTAAACGAATAAAGCAATGAAAAGAGCATATAAGAAGCCGCAGGCACGCACCATCCGCATCCAGAGCCAGACGCATCTGCTCGACGGGTCATACACCGTGAACGAGTTTAAACGCGGCAACGACATCACCGTCGGCGACGAAGACGAGCCCTGACCAGCAACAGGCATCATGGATGCCACAGAAACGTGCAAAAGCGTTGATACGCCTATCCATCAATAGAAAACGGCGAAGTCTTACCTACAAGACTTCGCCGTTTTCATTATTATTGGCTTTGAGGCACCCTACTCCTCAGGAGCTTGCTCGATGAGGTCCATGAACTGGTCGAGCTTCGGGGTGATGATGATCTGGGTGCGGCGGTTGCGCTGCTTGCCGACGGCGGTGTTGTTGTCGGCAACGGGGTTATACTCGCCACGGCCACCGGCGGTCAGACGCTTCGGGTCGACACCATACTTGTTCTGGAGCTCCTGGACGACACTCGAGGCACGCAGACAGGAGAGATCCCAGTTGTTGCGGATATTCTGCTTCGAGATGGGCACATCGTCGGTATTACCTTCGATGAGCACGTCGTAGTCCTTGTAGTCGGTGATGATCTTGGCAATCTTCGACAGCGTCTCCGATGCGCGCTCGTTGATCTCATAGGAGCCGCTCTTGTACAGCATGTTGTCGGCCAGAGAGATGTAGACGACACCTTTGAGCACCTGGACGTCGACTTCCTTGAGTTCCTCCTTCGAGAGCGAACGCGTCAGGTTGTTCTGCAGCACCAGGTTCAGCGAGTCGCTCTTCGACTTCACCTCGACAAGGTGACGGATATACTGGTTCGACTCATTAATCTGGTCAACGAGTTTCTCGATGGAGACATTGTTCTGCGAGGCGTTGTTCAAGCTCTTGTCAAGCGACTTCTGCAGGGCAGCATACTCTTTCTTCTGCTGGGCGATAAGCTCTTTCTGCTGGGCGTTGAGGTCGCGCTGCTGGGCCAGCTGCTCTTCCAGAGAGGTTGCCCGGGCCTGTGAGGCGGCCAGCTGTTCCTTGGTCGTCATCATGGTCTGGGTGAGTTCCTTATTTTCAGCCACACAACTCTTGAGTTGCTTCTTGCTGGCACATCCCGTGGTCAGCATGGCTACTGCCGCGAGGGCCACGAATAAAATGTTTTTCTTCATAGTCATTCCTTTTTTGTTACGTGATGATAACACCGTTTCCGATGCAAAGTTAATGATTTGACGAGGAAAAACATGTTTTGTTGCATCCGTTTAGCTTAATTTAACCAACCGGCAGCATTCCACTCGAAACTTATTCTGTAACTTTGCAGAAATTTGAAGATAGAAAGACTTTTTATCATTTATCCTGAAACCTTGAGACAATGAAACGTATCTTCCTTTTCACAACGGTATGGACAATAGTCCTGAGTGCCGCCGCTCAGAAAACAACAACACCCACAACAACAGCACCGGAAAGGCCGATGACTGCCTTTCTCGTCTCCGACGCACATATGGACACCCAGTGGAACTGGGATGTGCAAGCCACCATCCGTCATCACATCAAGAAGACGCTCGACCAGAACCTCTTCCTGCTGAAGCAGTATCCTAACTACGTCTTCAACTTCGAAGGGGCGCAGAAGTACGCATGGATGAAGGAGTACTATCCGCGCGAATACGAAGAGGTGAAGCGCTATGTGCGGCAAGACCGATGGCACATCACCGGCTCGTCATGGGATGCCAACGAGACCATCATCTGTTCGCCCGAGTCATGGATACGCAACATCCTGCTCGGACAGCGTTTCTACAGGCAGGAGTTCAAGGAAGAATGCAATGACATCTTCCTGCCCGACTGCTTCGGCTTCGGATACACCATGCCCACACTGGCCGCCCACTGCAACCTCATCGGATTCTCTTCGCAGAAACTACAGTGGCGCACCAATCCCTTCTATGCCGACGGAAAGAAATATCCCTTCACCATCGGACTGTGGAAAGGCATCGACGGCTCACCCATCGTGATGGTTCATGGCTTCGACTACAACCACCGACTCCATGGCGACGACCTCACACGCGACGAAGGACTGATGAAGGAGATCAAGGAGAGCCCGCTGAACATGGTCTACCGCTACTACGGCACGGGCGACACCGGCGGATCACCCGACATCGAATCGGTGAAGAACGTCATGAAAGCCCTCGACGGCGACGGACCCATCAAGGTCATCAGCTCACGAAGCAACACCATCTACAACCGGTTCCTGCCCTTCAGCAGCCATCCCGAGCTGCCCGTCTACGACGGCGAGCTGACCATGGACGTCCACGGCAACGGCTGCTACACCTCGCAGGCTGCCATGAAGCTCTACAACAGGCAGAACGAACACCTCGGCGACGCTGCCGAACGTGCTGCCGTCATCGCCGACTGGCTCGGCGAGGCCACCTACCCGCTGAAAGAGATGACAGGCAACTGGCAGCGCATGATCTGGCACCAGTTCCACGACGACCTGCCGGGAACCTGCATACCCCGCGCCTATGAATTCTCATGGAACGACGAACTCATCACGCTCAGCCGCTTCTCCAGCGTGCTCACCAACTCCGTCGGTGCGCTGGCCCGCAACATGGACACCCGCGTGAAAGGCACGCCCGTCGTTCTATATAATAATGAGTCGTTCGAAGCCAGCACCCTTGCCGACATCCCCGTCGACTCATGGACCGAATACGAAGTCCTCAACCAGAAAGGAAAGAAGGTAGCATCGCAGACCACCGTCGACGACAAAGGGAAGCTCCACCTGCTCTTCACCGCCGACGTGCCCTCCACCGGCGCCGCCGTCTACAGCATCGCACCGACCAAAGTCACCTTCCGACCCATCAAGCCGGAAATCTACCACGACATCGAGAACTCCGTCTACCGCCTGACCGTCAACGCACAGGGCGACATCACCTCCATCGTCGACAAACGCTGCGGAAAGGAACTCGTCGCACCGGGAAAGACCATGGGACTCGTCGTCTTCGACGACTGCGAGTCATACGCATGGCCCGCATGGGAAATTCTCAAGAAGACCATCGACCGCCAGCCCGTAGGCGTCAAGGACAACGTCAAGATACTGCGCACCGAGAACGGCAGCCTCCGCAAGACGCTGCGCATCGAGAAGACCTATGGACAGTCGACATTCATCCAGTACATCCACCTCTACGAAGGACCCCTCGCCGACCGTATCGACTTCCGCAACGAGGTGGAATGGCAGTCGCTCAACGCCCTGCTGAAGATGAACTTCCCGATGAACATCGCCAACGAGAAAGCCACCTACGACCTCGGACTCGGCAGCATCGAGCGCGGCAACAATACCGACACCGCCTTCGAGGTGTATGCCCACGAATGGACCGACCTGACCGATGCCGACGGCAGCTACGGCGTCACCATCATGAACGACTCGAAATACGGATGGGACAAACCCGACGACAACACGCTGCGCCTGTCGCTGCTCTACTCGCCGAAGGTACGCCGCAACTACACCTACCAGGAGCGTCAGGACTTCGGACACCATGAGTTCACCTTCACCCTCACCGGACATCAGGGTGCCCTCGACAAAACCGTCGCCGTACAGCAGTCGACACTCCTCAACAGTCCGCTGCGCGCCTTCTGGAGCCCCAAGCACGACGGCAAGCTCGGACGCGAATATTCCTTCATGAGCTGCGACAATCCCAACGTCACCGTCCGCGCACTGAAGAAAGCTGAAGACGGAGATAACGAATACATCGTGCGCGTCTACGAGAACACCGGACAGCCGCAAAAAGCCACACTCTCCTTCGACGGAAAGGTCGACCAGATCTTCGAAGCCGACGGAACGGAGGTGCAGGGACTGCGCGTCTACCAGGCAGGAAAGAAAATCAACATCGAGATCAACGGATATGGCGTGCGCACCTACCGCATACTCATGGGACGCCCCTACCCCGAGGCACCAAAGGCACAGTTCGTCGAACTGCCGTACAACAAGAAGTGCTTCACCTTCAACGGCTTCCGCAACGCAGCCAGTTTCGAAGGCGGATACAGCTACGCCGCGGAACTCATGGAGAAGACCCTGCGCGTTGACAACGTAGCATTCCGCTTCGGGCCCATGGACGGCAACAACGGCGTGGCCTGCAAGGGACAGACCATCCAGCTGCCAGCCGAAGGCGACTACAACAGAGTGTACTTCCTGGCAGCATCGGCAAAGGACGACCGACAGGCCGGCATCACCATCGGTACCGACCTCATGCTCTGCACCATCCCCAGCTATACCGGGTTCATCGGACAGTGGGGACACACCGGACAGACAACAGGCTACTTCAAGCCGCAGCGCATCGCCTACGTCGGCACACACCGCCATTCCGCCACCGGCGACGAACCCTATGAGTTCACCTATATGTTCAAATACGGCGCCGACGTCAGCAAGGGTGCCACCATCACCCTGCCCGACGACCCCGACATCGTCATCTTCGCCATGACCGTCATCAAGGAAGGATACCAGGTAGAGCCCCTCGGACGGCACTTCACCACAGGCAACGCAGTGAGCCAGGCCAATGAGGAAGCAGAAGAAAAGGAAAGCCTGCTCAAAGGAGCAAAGCCCATCGACGTCTCCGGAGAAGTCAACCGCCGCGAGATGGCCACCAACCTCACCGACGGCAACCCCGAGACGAAATGGTGCGACATCACCCCGACACCCAACTACGTCGTCTTCGACATGGGCGCAGAAAAGCCACTCACAGGATGGAAACTCATCAACGCCGGCATAGAGTCGGCAGAGATGATCACCCGCACCTGCCTGCTGCAGGTACGCACCACGACGACGGAAGACTGGAAGACAGTCGACATGGTCGACGGAAACAAGAAAAACGAATTCACCCGACTGCTCAGTGATGTCAAGGCCCGATACGTGCGCCTCTACGTCGTCAGCCCCACACAGGGAACAGGAAAGGACGCCACACGCATCTACGAGTTTGAAGTCTATGGGGATTAAACCTAATTAAACCTAATCATAAAAACAATGAACAATATGTTTGACTTAAGCAACCGCGTAGCATTAGTAACCGGTTGCTCAGGAGGCTTGGGCGTACAGATGGCCAAAGCCCTGGCACGGCAAGGTGCCGACCTCGTTATCATCGCCCGCAGATACGAGAAACTGCTGGAGGTGCAGGAAGAGATAGAAACCGTCTACGGCGTAAATGTCATGCCCCTGCAATGCGACATCACCGACACCGCTGCCGTCGACAAGATGGTTGACGAAGCCATCGGACGGTTTGGAAAGATTGACATCGTCGTCAACAACGCCGGAACAGGAGCCGTGGCACCCGCCGAGGACATCTCCGACGAACAGTTCATGAACGAAGTGCAGATAGACCTCTTCGGAACATTCCGCGTGGCAAGGGCAGTAGCCAAGAAGTCCATGATACCCAACGGCTACGGACGCGTCATCAACATCGCATCGATGTATGGACTCGTAGGCAACAAGATAGCTCCCGCCTCACCCTACCATGCTGCCAAAGGCGGCGTGGTGAACCTCACACGTGCACTGGCTGCCGAATGGGGCAAGCACGGCATCACCGTCAACACCATCTGCCCGGGATATTTCATGACGCCACTCACCAAGGAGACGCTCACAACGGAATATTTCACCAACTACGCCAAGTCCGTCATCCCCATGGAGCGCTATGGTGAGGAGGGCGAGCTGGACTCGTCGGTCGTCATCCTGGCTACCGAGGAGTCGCGGTATGTCACCGGCGTGGCACTGCCCGTCGACGGCGGATACACCTGCGTATAAGAGAGGTCTGGACGTATACAGATATAGGTAGACACATTAATTGTTATCAAATGGATCCACCTATATCTGTATAAAAAACTAATTAACTATCTACAATTATTGTCTTCATCAATAATTGGTAATTAGCAAGTGAGTCACTTTCTTGTCATTTCTATTCATGAAACTAACAAGATACTCTTTGTCAAAAGTTCTGATATTGATGCCTTTCTTATTGTAGAGACCGTAAATAAAGTCGGTGTTCTTTATAATCATCATCCATTTGGCACGGCACTCGTTAATCATGTAGTTGGCAAGTCTCTCCTGATCGGCCTTTGTGAAGGCATTTTGCGCATAGGTGCTGAACTCACTATCATAAGGTGGATCCAAGAAAACGAAATCTTCCTCCGTAGGGTTGGTTCTTCTAAGGAACTCTTCAAAGTCAAGGTTGTATATCTTAGTGTCCTTGAAATGGTTAAGCAAGGGTTTTGAACGGTAGTAACTAAGTTTCTTTGCCATCAGTTTGCTGTTGTAGGCTATTCCCCCATATGGAACATTAAATTCGCCCTTACTGCTATATCTAAACATGCCACTGTACGCATAGTTGCGTATGAAAAAGAACAGGGCACTGTGTAGCGAGGGTGTGCTGTCCGCTATATGATAATCATTATAGAGATAGCGGTAATTCATATAAACGGCACTCTTTATAGCTGTTTCTATATTGTCCTCAAGGTCTTTGTCAGGAAGCAAATGCTTCTCTATTTCAAGTTCTCGCATACGAGACATCTTGCGGAAAAGGTTAGTCTCCATTTCCTTCGTGATGATAGATGGCAGAGAGGCCAATTCCCTTCCCAAGATAGCCAAGATTTCACCCTCCTTGCTTATGCAGAAATTGTGGACAAATGTTTTTAGTTCTTCTTTTGATATTCTTTCTTCTCTGTATTCAAGATATTTATCAACGAGAATGCGATTGTCATTGAAGAACTTAACACATTTTTTCCATGATTTGTCCATTAATTCTGCATACCAGTAGAAATCCTTGTTCGTAGTTGCAATATTATTGTATAAGGTAATGAGCTCTGTCGAGAAATCATTGATAAAGTATTCATTAGCAGTCATTGCCATGAATACAGAACCGCCTCCAACAAAGGGTTCATAATACCTCTTGAAGGAAGGGATATTTGGAAGAATATATTTCAGTTCTTTTTCTTTTCCTCCTGGCCATTTTAGAAGTGGCTGGAGTCCGGAAGCAAAATGACGGATAGCGATTGACATATGTGGTTCCGGACGGAAGAAATCATCCAATTCCCAAAAAACCGTCTGGTATGCAACACTTGTATCGCTTACCTTCATCTCCTCCTCTTCATCTATAACTTTATATGTCTTTGGCATTTTTATTTGCTCATCATTAATTGCCAAAGAGTCCTCTATTCGTTTTTTTGCCGCCAAAAAGTAGGACTCGTCGAGTTCGACACCGATGAACCGTCTATCCAACTCCAAAGCGGCCACCCCAGTTGAGCCAACCCCCATAAAAGGATCAAAGATAATATCACCTTTGTTAGATGCAATTTCTATCATCTTTTTTAGGATAGAGACTGGTTTTTGTGCAGGATGTTTGGGAGAACTCAACCGCTCTGGTGGCATGCATATCGGACTTTGAATAAAATTATGCATTTCTGCTTGTGAAATGAAATTCCATGTGTGCTTTTTGTTCCAACATGTGAAAATCATTTCGCAACTATTCAAGAAACCCGCTTTGAATATTTTGGGGGCTGGATTCGTCTTGTGCCATATCATAAAATTTGATGTGTCAAACCTATGGTCAAGACAATTATACCATCTACCCAACTGATTATAAGAAGTAAAGATAAAAAGATTTCCTGTTGGCTTCAGTATACGAATAAACTCATCAGCCCATTCTTCAGGATTGAAGTCAATCATATCCCACTCAGCTACGTCATTATTCATGGCAGACCTTCCTGGCAATGGTATATTACCGGTTGAATGCTGTCCCAAGTTATATGGTGGGTCAGTTAGAATAAAGTCGATGGAATTATCTGGGATTTTCTTGATAACATCCCTGCTATCGGCTCTCAATACACATTTGTGCCAATTTGGATCTTTCATTTACTCATTAAATATTGGGAAGGTATGCGTCCTTTATTTCATCAAGTGCATCATTGATATAATGTGCATTCTTCTTGTACTCGTCAATGACAATGTCGTAGCCATCATTTGATTTGCATACAAGGTTCCAGAAATCCTTGCTAATACAAAGTTCGTCGTCAGAGAAGAATTGGCGAACCCGCCCCTGTATCCATGGCTTGCCCTCACCATAGCGGTTATAAGCTGTTGCGAACAGTATCTTCACCTTCTCCTCTGAACCGAGTTGGTTGGTTAGGATACAATACTGTTCCAAGAGAGCTTCCTTCTCAGAACGAGCTTTCTTGTTGTCGAGGTCTCCTCCGATTTTAAGCTCAATAAGGTAGTGCATGCCAGTCTCTATGTCGACAAGATAATAGTCACTTTCGTGCCGCTTTGTATGGGCAACACCTCTTTTTAATGAAATGCCCAGATAATCTGCCGTTTGGGGAGTACGCCTATTCTCTTTCCTCTTATATTGTTCAAGCAGTTCTGCAATATAATCGGTCTGTTCATTATATAATGTCCCTTCCACATACCGACTCACTTCGTAGTTCAATGCGGCTATGCTTATTGCCATACTTTCGAGCATATTACCAAGAGAGCTGTCCAATGACCGTGCTAGTGCGGAGTAGTATTGAATTTCAGAGCCAAGAGCAGCAATAAAAACATTGTGAATCTTCATGTTAATAACACCGTTCTCGTTCTCAACTTCTGCGAGGTGACGAGTAGAAAAGCCATTAGCATAAGACTTTACGGCACTGCTTACAATACTGCGAATAGCTCTTTCCTTATTAATTATATCAGTCATGTGTTATATACTATCATTTTAGGTTGATTATCTGATGCCTATATAAGTTCTCTTTCATCTAAAGCGAAGATTCATAAAATTTTATCTAAGGTCTAGCGGTGGAATTCCATAGTCTAAATGTCCCTACATGATTACAAATCTTCGCCATTAGCATGGTTAAATTCATTGTCATAGAACATTGTTATATAATACTTGCCATAAGTTTCACGTATACGGAACCAAACAGACTTCTTGTAAAAACAATCTAACATTAATAATGCTTTAATCATAGCTTCCTTTTCCAAAATTTCATCAGTAGGTTCCTGTAACTGTTCAGGTGTATACTTTTCTAATAACTTTTTTCTAACCTGTTCGTTCATTGCCAAAGTGTCCAGCTTTTCAAAATCAAGATCTTGATAGAATGTAGCTTCGTAAATCTTGTTGTTAACAGCCATTTCATAGGATATATCCTCTGAGTCGGGCAATGTACTGGTTTCGTCTATATCTACATATCTCTTGTTGTTCTTAAACTGGTTGACAAGTGTGTTGAAACGGGTCTTGATATCAGCTTCGCTACGGTTTATTACATCCACAAGCATGATGCGCCATACTTTGTTATTGTTTGTAACAATAAACACGTTTACTTTGCTACCATTGAATTCCCCTTCGAAGTAGACATCGTTTTCAGTTTTTTGAGGCACAAAACCTTTTGCTATGAGCTTTTTCTCCATTGCAGGTTTAAACCCGTCAACGGGAATTCCTAAAAATGTCGTTACATCCTTCTGCGCATACGTGGCAATGGCAACTAATGCCATCATCAAAAGAGTTATTTGTCTTTTCATAAGCTATTAGTTTTTTTATTCTTTTGTTCATATAAACACTCCATGTGGCAAAGTTACTATTTCTTTTTCAAAAAAAACAATTTGCGAACACGTTTTTTCTCTCCTCATGAAAATAACAGATGGGAGGGAATGCGTTGCACGCAGGAATGATTAGCAGGTGATTAATGGTAATTAATATTGAAACGCAAATGAAAAATATTTCTCATTGACTCATTTCTCATTATCTCCGGCAAGGAGATCAGTCAGTTCGAAGAGGCGCATGCTGTTGGAGCCTTTCACCAGGATGGTCTTTCCTGTTGGCGTCTGCGAGGCCAGGAAGTCTTTCAGTTCCTCGGTGGTGGCGAAGCGGCGCAGACGGGTGTCAGTCGTCATGAACTCCGTACCTACCAGCCATACCTCGCCGAGCTGCTCAGCATGAGCGGCGATGAAGTCGACGATGCGCTGGTGCTCCTTGCTGCTGGCGGCGCCGAGCTCACGCATGTCGCCGAGGATGGCCATCTTCGCCGGTGCCTTTACCATGACGAAGCTTTCAAGGGCCGTGCGCATGGAGGTGGGGTTGGCGTTATAGGCATCGACGATGAGCGTGTTGCGGCTGCCCCGTACGAGCTGTGAGCGGTTGTTCGACGGCTGATAGGCAGTGAGGGCTTTGCAGATGGCGTCTTCGCTGACGCCGAAATGGCGGCCGATGGTGATGGCAGCCATGACGTTCGGGAGGTTATAGCTTCCGACAAGCTGTGTGGCGATGGTATGTCCGTTCCACTGTAGCGTCAGGAAGGGAGAGCAGTCCACGACGGCACCTTCCTCATAGGGCACTGTCGTGCTGACCCCTGCTGCCATTGCCGTCAGGTCGGCATCGGCGGTGTTGAGGAAGACGGTGCCATGGGTCTGCCGCAGGAAGTCATAGAGTTCGCCCTTGGTCTTCTTCACGCCTTCGAAAGAGCCGAAGCCCAGGAGGTGGGCACGTCCCACATTGGTGATGATGCCATGGGTAGGCTCGGCGGTATTGACCAGGGTCTTGATGTCGCCGGGGTGGCTGGCACCCATCTCCACGACGGCAATCTCGTGCTCGGGCAACAGCCGGAAGAGCGTCTTCGGCACACCGACATCATTGTTGAAGTTCCCCTCGGTGGCCATCACTCGGTATTTCTCGCGCAGCACGGCGGCGATGAGCTCCTTGGTGGTAGTCTTGCCGTTGGTGCCGGTGATGGCGAGGACGGGGATATGGAACTGCCGACGGTGTTCGCGTGCCAGGTCCTTGAAGGTCTGCAGGCAGTCGTCGACGCGGATGATGGCGGACTGTTCCTGGTCGGTCAGCGGACTGTCGGCTGCCGTCACGACATCCTCGTCGACGATGGCATAGGCACAGCCTTTCTGCAAGGCCTGGCGGGCAAACAGGTTGCCGTTGAACGAGGCACCCTTCAGGGCCAGGAAGATGCTGCCTTCGGGGCACTGGCGGCTGTCGGTGGTGATACAGGGGTGTTCCTGATATATCCGGTATAGTTTCTTGATGTCCATAACTGCTAATGATGACTTTTACGACTGCAAAATTAGTAATAAAGTATTAAAAAGCCAATCCTTATCACTACTTTTCTCGAAAAAAAATGCTGCCGGACAGATAAAAAGTCGTACCTTTGTCGGGCATAATGAAAATGACAATGAAAACACGAACGATTATTCTACTGCTACTGGCAACGGCCGGCAGCCCGCATGTGGCGGCGCAGACGGGCTCAGCGGAAGAGCCGGTAGCCTATGTGGGCGGCGAGGTCTGCAACCCCCGTCTGCACGAGGGCGGTTTCCGCTATGCCATCGGGACGGAAAACATCGAGGTGCTCCGTGCCAACAAGACGCATCCAGAATGGGCTGAGGGCACCGGCCATACCTACAACCACGCCCCCAACCTGACCTATTGGCAGGGACGGTTCTACCTGGAATACCTCTCCAGTCCCACCGACGAGCATGAGGCTCCCGGACAGACGCTCCTCGCCTCCTCTGCCGACGGCCGCACATGGAGTCGTCCGATAGTGGCCTTCCCACCCTATACGCCCAAAGCCGGCATCACCCCCCCTGAGGGCTACAACGGCTATATGATGCACCAGCGAATGGGATTCTATACCGCTCCCAACGGGCGCCTGCTGCTCCTGGGCTTCTACGGCCACTCGCCCGACCCCTTCGGCCGTGGAGGCATCGGACGCGTGGTGCGCGAGGTAAAGGCCAACGGCACCCTCGGCCCCATCTACTTCATCCGCTATTCCTCACACACGGGATGGAACCAATCCAACACGTCGCTGCCCTTCTATACCCGCTCACGCGATGTCGGATTCCGCGAGGCCTGCGACGCCCTGCTGGCCGACAAGCTGAAGACCCTGCAGTGGCTCGACGAAGACCGGGGCCTCGACGGCTTCTATACGCTGAAAGACTCGGTGAACACCGTCCAGGCCACCAGCTACTACCACCGCAAGGACGGCAAGACGGTGGCACTGTGGAAATGGTCGTTCGCCGCACTGAGCGACGACGATGGTGCCACATGGTCGGCACCGGTGCGCTGCCCCACCCTGATCATGGCCGGCGGAAAACAATGGGGACAGCGCACACAGGACGGACGCTACGCCATCGCCTACAACCCCATCGAGACACAGCCCTACCGCTATCCGCTCATCACCGTGACGAGCGACGACGGCATCGTCTTCGACTCCTTAGGGGTGGTACACGGCGAGGTGCCGCCGCGTCGCTTCTTCGGCATCAACAAAGACTTCGGACCCTGCTACGTTCGCGGCATCACCGAGGGCGAGCAGCAACCCGCTGACGGCAACATGTGGCTCACCTACAGCGTCAACAAAGAAGACATCTGGGTCAGTCGCGTGCCCCTGCCGGTGAAGACGACATGGAGCGGACCCGTCAGCGATGACCTGCGAAAGCTCGACGCACAGGCTCCCGTTCCCAACTGGAACATCTACCGTTCGCAGTGGGCGCCGGTATTCATCGGCGAGGGGGGCAGCGGCCTCTGGCTCACCGACCGCGACCCGTACGACTACGCCCGAGCCATCCGCGTCTTCCAAGAGTCTGACGAGGCACACGTCGCCCTGTCGCTGGTCATCGAAGAGGAAGGCACCGAGCCGTTCGAAATCGACATCACCGACCGCCACGGCACGCGGGCAGTGAGTCTGCGGCTGCAACAGGGAACCATCAGCGCACAGTATGCCGACGGACACACCCTGCCTGTGGGAACCTATCAGCGGGGGCTACCGACCGACATCAGCCTGACGGTGGATGCGACCAAAGGCGAATGCACCGTAGGCACCACGACACTGCCCCTGATGCACGCCGTCAGAACTGTTGAGCGGCTGAGCATCAGGACAGGAGCCTACCGCAACCTGCCCGACCGGCAGACACCCAACCAAGACCGTATGCCGCCTCTCGCCGGCTGCGACGAGCCCGTAGCCCAGAGCGCTATCAGAATCCTGTCGCTGACATGTCGATAATCGACTGCTATGCACGTTTTTACACTTTTCCCTTACTTTTTTCAATAAAAAGTTGGGGGTATCAAAAATAGTGTGTAAATTTGCAGGATTAAACCATAGTCATGAAATCTACGCTCAACATCAGAGGACAGCTCTTCAGCCTGGAACGCCCCGTAGTGATGGGGATTCTCAATGCTACGCCCGACTCCTTCTATACCGGCAGTCGCACGGAGACCGAACGCGACATCGCACAGCGGGCCACGCAGATCGTGGAAGAGGGCGGGAGCTTCATCGATGTAGGCGCTTTCTCCACCCGCCCCGGAGCACAGGAGGTTGCCGAGGAGGAAGAATGCCGCCGCCTGCAGCAGGCCCTGCGCATTGTGCGCCGCGAAGTGCCGGACGCCATCATCTCCGTCGACACGTTCCGCCCGGCCATCGCACGCCGCAGCGTGGAGGAATGGGGTGCCGACATCATCAACGACGTGTCGGAAGATGGTCTGACGGGCATCGTAGGCACACCCATCCACGAGCAGGAGCGCATGTCCGACGTGGTGGCACAGTTGCATGTGCCCTACATCCTCATGTCGGTGCAGCCCGACATCAGGCAGATGCTGACGAACTTCAGCCGGAAGGTGGCCGACCTGCATGCGGCAGGGGTGAGCGACATCATCCTCGACCCTGGTTTCGGATTCGGGAAGACCCTCGACGAGAACTACGAGATACTGGGACAGTTGGAAATACTCCATACGCTCGGATGCCCGCTACTGGTGGGAATGTCGCGCAAGAGCATGGTCAGCAAGGTGCTCGGCATCACTGCCGACGAAGCACTCAACGGCACCACCGTCGTCCATACGCTGGCGCTGCAGGCCGGTGCCGACATTCTCCGCGTCCACGACGTCAGGGCAGCCTGCGAGGCTGTCGCCCTCGTCGAGAAGACTAAAGCAGCAATGAACAATCACAACCCTATACACACCCATGCCATTTGAAATAGGTATAAAAGACATCGTTGACGTAGTCCTCGTAGCCATGTTGCTCTACTACGTCTACCGACTGATGAAAGAGAGCCGGTCGCTGAACGTGTTCATCGGCATCATGATATTCGTCTTCGTATGGCTCTTCGTCAGCCAGATCATGGAGATGCGCCTTCTGGGCAGCATCATGGACAAACTGGTCAGCGTCGGTGTCATCGCCCTCATCATCCTCTTCCAGGAGGAAATCAGAAAGTTCCTCTACACCCTCGGAGCCCACCAGCGCTTCCGCAGAATAAGCAAGCTGTTCTCTGTCAACCACCATAAGGAACCGGAAGAAGACAAGGAGACCATCATGCCCATCGTCATGGCGTGCATGAGCATGGGCAAGGACAAGGTGGGCGCACTCATCGTCATCGAACGCGCCATCTCGCTCAACGACATCACCGACACCGGCGAGCGCATCGACGGAAAGATTTCGCAACGGCTCATCGAAAACATCTTCTTCAAGAACTCGCCCCTCCACGACGGTGCAATGGTAATCTCGAAACGACGCATCAAGGCTGCAGGATGCATCCTCCCCGTCAGCCACGACCAGGACATCCCCAAGGAGCTGGGACTGCGCCACCGCGCCGCCATGGGCATCTCACAGAGCAGCGACGCCATAGCCATCGTCGTCAGCGAAGAGACAGGACGTATCAGCATGGCTGTCAGAGGAGAATTCCGGCTGAGGCTGTCGGCAGAGGAACTCGAGAGCCAGCTGGCCAAGGAGATGGCCTGATTCCCGACCATTACCCTAACCATTACCTTAACCATAACGATAACCTTGACACCACACCCGCAACAAGAAAGAAAGAGAAAAAAAATATAAAACAACCTAAACCTTTTACCACTATGACAAAAAAACTACTATTAACCTTACTGGCCATGACTGTCATGACAGGCATCAAGGCACAGTCGTATCAAGCACAGAAGGACACGGTCTATGCAGCAAACGTATGCATCGAGGACCTGGCCAACAACTACGTCTCGAACACCGACCGACCGGAGTACGACAAGAAAGGTAACCTCAAAAAGAAGCTGGTGACCTCCGTCAGCGACTGGAACACCCAATGGAACTACACCCTCTCATGGCCATCGGCAAGCCGCACGCTGGCCTACTACGTACACGTGCCCGAGGGACACACCCGCGCCGACATGCTCATCGCCACACGCTCAGGAAAGACCGCAACCATACATGTCAAATTCTCCAACCCTGAGACGAAAGAAGTCATCTATTCCGGCGACATCCACTGCAACAAACCCGGCGAACAGCAACTCGTAGAGTGTCTGCCCGACATCAACATCGAGAAAGACGCCTGGTACAGACTCGAGTTCACCAGCGAAGATGCCAGCTCATGCCTCGGGCGCTTCGACTATATCCTCTTCCAGCGCACATCGACAACAGCCATCTGCACACCACGCATCTACAGTGCCATCGCCACCTACCTGAGCAACTGGCGCACCACCAACACCGAGGCACCCACAGGAGCATCCTTCGACTGCGTCTACCTCGAGGTGAAAGCACCGGAAGACTATGAGGGCATCAACTCCTACATCTCTACCATGAACCTGCTGGGCGGATACCTCGGCATACAATCGTGTCTGGACACCAGCGTAACGCCGCGCAACTACTTCAAGAACTTCTGGCACAACGTCATCTTCTCGATGTGGGACAATGGCGATGTCGACAAGACACCCTACCTGCCGGAATACCTCCGCTCGGGCGGACTCGACAAGAACGAAGCCGTGAAATTCAACCGTTTCGGCAACGAAGGCACCGGCATTCAGGCCATGAAGGGCGAAGGCTACTGGTGGCAGCCCGGCAAGTGGGTGCAGATGCTCTTCACCTGCCGTCCGGAGGATATCACCGTCACCATCGACGACAACGGCACACCGAAGACCTTCGTCTACAACAACACCCTCGTGTCCCTATGGTATAAGATGGAAGGCGACAGCGAATGGACCTACCAGGCCACACTCCGCAAGAGCGGAACGGGCAACTACGTCGACACCTGGGGAGCATTCCTCGAAAACTGGTCGCCAACAGCAGGACAGTACCGCCGCGACGCCGTCTTCCGCAACTGCTACCTCCACTCCATCGCATCCAACAAATGGTACCACTGCAACCGCGCCAGCTCAGGTGTGTACTACGACGCGTCGCGACTGCGCGCCGACCTGCGCGACCGCCGCATCGACATGAACTGGGGTATCAGCGAAGAAGACCCCAATGCCATCTACATGACAGCAGGAGGATTTGGGAACATGCACGACTGCGTCATGCACACCTATACCGTGCCACAGGCTGAAGACCAGCAGTGCGTCGACACCATCAACCTGCTCAACATGCAGCGCAGAGTCGACCAGGCCGTGCGTAACTACTACCGCAACACCGTCATGACAAGCCGCTACGAGGAGAACCCCACACAGGAAGGACTGAAAGCGCTTGCCGAAGACCTCATCGCACAAGCCGACCAGTTCAACGGCTACACATCGGAAGCCCTCGAACCCGTCATCAGAGCCTATAACAACGGGTCGTTCAACCAAACCATGCTCCGACGCGCCATCTACACCATGGCCGAGGACCACTCACCACTCCTCTACAGCTCCGTACAGCGGCTCGAGAACATCGGTACCTATCGCGCCTACATGCTGCGGCAGCCCGCCGGACAAGGCATCGTCAGCGGTAAGCTCAACGACGACGGCACGGCAAGCCTCCGCGCAGCATGCTCAACAGCCAACCGCGCCACGGAAGAAGCCAAAGAACAGATACCCGTCACCGACCTCAACGCCAACTGGGTGCTCATCCGTCCCGACAAAGGCGACGACTACTACCTCTACAACATCGGACTCGAGAAATTCCTCGACCTCAGCAAAGACAACCTCCTGAGCAGCTACGCATCGCCACTGACTGTAACAAAGGTTCCCAACGGCTTCGCCTTCAAACAGGCCGACAGCTACCTGTGCATACAACCCACCAGCACCAAGGCCACCATCTCGAAGGCACGCGCACAGAACGCTGCAGCAACCTTCGAACTGCTCGACAACGTCACCATGCAGCCCTCCGACGAATACATCAACAAAGTCATCGACCGCATCGGTGAGTCTGCCGACTACGTGGAACTGGCAGAGGAAGTAGCCAGCGCCCTCGAACTGCCTGATGGCGTCGTCGGAGCCATCGTCGACGAGAACATCCGCCAACAACTCGAAGAAGCCATCACCCTCGAGAACATGAGCCCACAGGAACTCCGCGAACTCTTCAACAGCGCAGAGCGCATCACCTTCGAACCCGAGACGACACTCTACCGCCTGCGCTCAGCAAGCCGCAGCTTCCAAAGCAAGCCCTATGTCACCGTTGACGACGCACAGACCCTCTCCGTCGGTGCCATCGACGAGACACGGTGCGGACAGTACTGGCAGTTCGAGCCCGAAGGCGAAGGCTACAAACTCAGCAGTCAGGGACTCAGCATCGTCAAGATAGCAACGACAGCCAACCAGCAAGTCGTCGTCGGCGACACACCAGGCACCATCTACCTCGTTGACCTCGGAGGATGCCACTTCACCATCCGCGGCTCAAAGACCACGGTGAACGCACTCCTCGCCGGTACGTCGGCACTCACCACCGGCGTTGCCACATCGCCCAATGCCGTATGGTACCTCGAACCGGCAAAGACGATCAACGTCGACTTTAGCGACAGCTTCGTCAAACCATTCCACGCCGCCTTCGACGCCAAACCCGCTGAAGGAACGGCTGCTGTAGCCTACTACGCCACCGGCATTGCCGGACAACCCACTGACGGACAGGCCGAGCTGACCACTGCCACGCTGCCCACCGACCTCATCCCCGCAGGAACACCCGTGCTCCTCGACAGCAAAGGCAGCAAGACGGTTGCCCTGCAGGTGTACCCCAAGACAACCGAGCAACAAGCCAAGGCTGCCGCAGCAACACCCACTGACAACATCTTCCGCGGCACCTTCCTGAAGACCTCCGTGGCACGCAACGTCGCCTTCCTACTCGACAGTGAGACTGAGCAACCCGTCATGAAGCTCAACGTCATGACATCGCTGCCCGCCAACACCGTGTACATCCCCGCAGAAGAAATGCCCGAAGGCACCAAGGAGCTTACCTTCGACACCACCTTCACGGGCATCGAAGCCATCAAGGCCAACCAGCGTGACGTTCCACAGTACGACATGCAGGGCCGACGCCTGACAGAGACACCCGCAAAGGGCGTGTATATCTACAAAGGCAAGAAAGTCATCAAGTAATAAGCTGATTACATAAAGAATAAACAATCCGGAAGTAAATGCCAGGCATGGCATAGCTTGCTTGGCATTTACTTCCAATAAAAATAATAATTACCTATGAGAAAAATCATTATATTGTTCTTCTTGCTCTGTCCCCTGATGATGAGGGCTGCCGAACTCAAGTACCTTGTCATTACCGGTACTGACGGAGCGACAACCACATTTCTCTTGGCCGACAGACCCTTAGTAGTGCCTGATGACAATGAGTTTATCGTAACCTGCAAGGGCGAAGATTTGACGTTCGTCATCAGTGAGGTTCTGAGTTTTAAGTTCTTCGACGCATTACCCGATGCTATTCATGAAGTCGTTGAAGAGTCTTCCCGTCCGCAGCTGTCGGATGGCCGGGCCCTGTTCAAGGGACTTCGTGCGGGCAGCCTCGTGTCAGTATTCTCATCGGGCGGTCAGCAGGTGACAACCGTTCGTGCCGACGAGCATGGTATGGCAGAAGTCCACTACAGCCAGTTGCCGGCTGGAGTCTACATCTTAAAGGGTGGCAACAATACAGTAAAAATCATCAAGAAGTAATCAATTATGAAAAAAACAATATTTACATGCCTTTTCATGGCATCGGCCATGAGTCTTTCCGCACAGAACAACATGGTATTTTGGCACCATGCATCACCCTGGTCGTGGAGAACTGAGGTCGTAACCTCTGCAAGCATCTCCGGTATTGACAGCGTTACTTTTGCAACCGACAATGAACTGAAAGAAATCATTGCTGTCGCAACGACGGAGAAGTTTTATACGGACCTTAGCACCAATGGTGGTTTTGCTTCAGAGTCTCTTTTTGGACGCGACCTGATGTGGGAGCAGGGAGCTGCCTGCGACATTGTATGGGGGCGGACCCGTGCTTTTCCCACGTTGGCCACTTTCAACTACAGAGGCAACGAGTCTCCATTGACGAATTCCTTCAACGTAATAAAAAATGGAATTATCGGGGCTAATACTGTTATTGGCAGTCTGGAAGGAATAGAAAACCGTACCGAAATCGGCAATCGCACGCTGGGTGAGGCCTATTTCTTCCGTGCTTTCTATCATTTCCTGCTGGCCTACCGCTATGGAACCGACAAGCAGGGCGTGCCCTTTACGAGCAGCACCACTTGGTCTGGTTGGAACATTACCCAACAGGCAACCGTCATGGAAGACTATGAGATGATATTGGCAGACCTCGACAAGGCAATCATGCTTCTACCTGTCCTCTCCGACCTTCCTAAAGACGAACGCTACCGCGCTCAGAAGCAAGCTGCCCTGGGCTTGAAGGCGAAGGTATTTGCCTATTGGGCTACATGGGATTCCGGCAAATGGACTGACGTCATCAATACGGTGAACGATCTGGAGACGACTTATGGTGCGGGCTTAAATGACAACTTTGAAGACAACTTCACCTCTGACGAGAAGAAATGGTTCGGTCCCGAATATCTCTTTGGTTGCCCGGCAAGAAAGACCTTGGAGTATAACGTTGCCGGCATTGAACTTCCTGGAGTAGTGCTTGAAAACGGAGCATGGGGCTATATGAACGGTTGGGGGCAAATCAAACCTTCCTACGATATCTTTGAGGAGATGCTGAAGGATGGTGAGGATAACGTTCGCCTGAAACGCTCTATACTGGCATACAACGACGAGTTCCCCTTCTTCGGTGACACGCGCAGGTTCTATTCGACCAGAGATTTAGAATCCGGTTTCATGATCAATAAGTACATGGAACCCTTTGGCCATGCCAATCCTGTTGATAACGATTATGTCAGTACAGATGGCGACTGGCCTGTTGCAAAGTTGAATTTCCCCATCATACGCTTTGCCGATATCCTCCTGCTGCGTGCTGAGGCATATCTGAACCAAGGCCATGCCGACTTGGCTGCAGCGGACATCAATGCTGTCAGGACCCGCTCAAAGCTACAGTCGCTGAAGGGCAATGCCACCTTTGCCGACCTCTATCATGAGCGCCGTTGTGAGTTGGCATTTGAATATGCCGACCACCTGTTTGACCTGAAACGCTGGCACCGTTCGGATGATGCTTCCTTAAAGGCTTTGGCTGAGGCCGAACTGAACGCACATCCCCGGGTACGCCATTATGAGGACCGTAGCAATCCCCTCTCCGACTTCACCATCGGAGATTATGAAGACTATCGTTACAAGAACACCTATCAAGACTATATGATGGTGTTCCCCTATCCGTCGGATGAAATTGATAAATCCAACGGGAACATCAAGCAGAACGAAGGTTATTAGGAACTCAACACTTCTGGAAATAATGTAAAAAAGGAATCCAGGATGACATCACCATCCTGGATTCCTTTTGCATTTGTCAGCGCCTAAGCGCCGCCGGGACGTCATGGGGCTGGGGTGGTATTGAGGACATTAGTCTTTTTTATCTGTTTTCTTTTTCTTTTCTGCGTTTTTTTAACTACCTTTGCACGCATAATTCTATTATACGATAAAATACTATGGATTTACTACAACAGATTGTAGCACGCGCCAAGGCTAACCGCCAGCGCATCGTGCTGCCCGAAGCCACGGAGGAACGCACTCTCCGTGCTGCCGACCGTGTGCTGGCCGACGAGTTGGCCGACCTCATCCTCATCGGTAACCCGCAGGAGCTGGACCGACTGGCTGCCCAGTGGGGACTGACAAACATCCGTAAAGCAACAATCATCGACCCCGAGGACAACCCCAAGAGCGAAACGTATGCACAGCAGCTGTGCGAGTTGCGCAAGTCCAAAGGCATGACCATCGAGCAGGCACGCCAACTGGTGAAGAACCCACTCTACCTGGGCTGCATGATTATCAAGACCGAGGGTGCCGACGGACAGATCTCCGGAGCCCTCTCGACAACAGGCGAAACACTGCGTCCCGCCCTGCAGATCATCAAGTGTGCACCCGGCATCACCTGTGTCAGCGGTGCCATGCTGCTCATCACCAAACAGCCACAGTATGGCGAGAACGGCATCGTCGTCATGGGCGACGTGGCAGTGACACCGATGCCCGATGCTAACCAGCTGGCACAGATTGCCGTCTGCACAGCACAGACCGCCAAGAGCGTGGCCGGCTTCGAGGAGCCACGGGTGGCCATGATGAGCTTCTCGACGAAGGGCTCTGCCAAGCACGAGGTAGTCGACAAAGTGGTTGAGGCTACACGCCTGGCTCGTGAGATGGCTCCTGAACTGAAGATTGACGGTGAGCTGCAGGCCGATGCCGCCCTTGTGCCCAGCGTAGGCCAGAAGAAAGCTCCCGGCAGCGACATCGCCGGCCGGGCCAATGTGCTCGTGGCTCCTAACCTCGAGGTGGGTAACATCGG
The DNA here is from genome assembly GCA_946540435.1 of uncultured Prevotella sp. Taxonomy (GTDB): domain Bacteria; phylum Bacteroidota; class Bacteroidia; order Bacteroidales; family Bacteroidaceae; genus Prevotella. Next base: position 25,321 of record CAMNII010000016.1, on the reverse strand, counting down.
CTACAAGCTGGTGCAGCGACTGGGCGACGCCATCGCCATCGGTCCTATCCTGCAGGGTATCGCACGCCCGGTGAACGACCTCTCCCGCGGCTGCAGCGTCGACGACATCTACTATATGGTGGCCATCACAGCCTGCCAGGCCATGGACGCGAGATAAACCGACCTGTCCACAGCTCCTCCCTAAAGGGCTGGGGACGACATGTCATGATGATCAACATTCAATAACAACATTAAAACAAACCACTCCCCACCCAGTAGGGAGAGGCCGGGGATGGGCTTTTTGAAATATGAAAATATTAGTACTGAACTGTGGTAGCAGCTCCATCAAATATAAGCTGTACGACATGAACGATGAAAGCGTACTCGCACAAGGTGGCGTAGAGCGCATAGGCCTCGACGAGGCATTCCTGAAACTCACGCTTCCCAACGGGGAGAAGAAAGTACTCATGCACGACATGCCCGACCATAAGGAGGGTGTGAACTTCGTGTTCCAGACACTCCTCAGCCCTGAATACGGAGCCATCAAGAGCCTCGACGAGATTGATGCCGTAGGCCATCGCATCGTGCAGGGCGGCGACCTCTTCGAGAAGTCGTGTATCGTCACCAAAGAAGTAGAAGACGGCATCGAGAGCCTCTGCGACCTCGCACCCGTACACAATGCCGGACACCTGCGCGGACTGCGTGCCGTAGACAATCTCATGCCCGACGTGCCGCAGGTCACCGTCTTCGACAACGCCTTCCATTCCACCATGCCGCCATACGCCTTCCTCTATGCCGTACCCTATGAGTTCTATGAGAAATGGCACGTGCGCCGCTACGGCTTCCACGGAACATCCCACCGCTACGTCTCCCACCGCGTAGCCGAACTCATGGGACGCGACATCAAGGATCTGAAGATTGTCACCTGCCACATCGGCAACGGTGCCTCCGTAGCTGCCATCAAGGACGGCAAGGTCATCGACACCTCCATGGGACTGACACCGCTGGCCGGTGTGATGATGGGCTCGCGCTCCGGCGACATCGACCCCTCTGCCGTCACCTACCTCATGCAGAAGACAGGCATGCAGCCACAGGAGATGGCCGACTTCCTGAACAAGAAGAGCGGTGTGCTCGGCATCACCGGCATCTCCAGCGACATGCGCGAGATAGAGAGTGCCGCTGCCGAAGGTAACGAGCGCGCACGCCTGGCTCTCGACATGTATAACTACCGCATCAAGAAGTATATCGGTGCCTATGCTGCTGCCATGGGTGGCCTTGACGTCATCGTGTGGACTGCCGGTGTCGGCGAGAACCAGGTAGGAACGCGTCTCGACGCCTGCTCTGGCCTGGAGTTCCTCGGTGTGAAGATGGATGCCGAAGCCAACAACTGCCGCGGCAAGGAGAAACTCATCTCTGCTCCCGACTCAAAGGTACAGGTATGGGTTGTACCGACAGACGAGGAAATCGTCATTGCCCGCGACACCATGGAACTGGTTCTCGAAAGCAGACGGAAGTCTTAAAGAACAGACGTTTTTAAAGACAGACGGACAGAAGAACAGAAGGCTTTAAAGACAGAAGAACAGAAGAACAGATGGACAGAAGTCTAAACGACCAAACAACCAAACAACCAAACAACCAAACAACTAAACGACCAAACGACTAACAAGACGTCCGTCCTGAATAATAAAAAGGGTCCCGGAGGTGTGACAGTTTTATCCGCTGTCATATCTCTGGGATCCTTTTAAATGAGAAATGAGAACGCACTCAAAGCGACCAGATAACGACAAACCGACGTTGCCCCGCGGGGAGGTTTAGTCGTTATAGGGAGTCTTGAGGGTGAAGGCGTAGCCAAATGCCCGCAAAGCGACCGGATAACGACAAACCAATGTTGCCCCGCGGGGTTTCTGTCCCCCGGGAAACGGGGGAACCGAAGGGGGTTATAGAAGTTTACGGGAGTCTTGAGGGTGAAGGCGTAGCCAACGTCGGCTTGAAGTTAATCAGTCGCTTTGCGTGCGTTCTGCGCGACGGCTCATGGATGGGAACCAGATGTCGGAGGGTGTGAGGTTGCAGCTGTCGATGGCTTGTATGGCGTATTCGCATCGTCCGAAGTCGGCATCGACGTTGTTGGTACCGAAGGTGAACTTGAGTCCGCGTGCCTTTGCCCGCCGTATGATGTCGAAGCTGGGGATGTGGTAGCGTGGACTTATTTCCATGGCGATGTCGTATTGCTGCATGACGTCGAGTACGCGGTCGATGCGTTCTGGTGTCCATAGCTGGTTGTACTGTGGCATCCAGTCTTCGGGGATGTAGGTGGCGTTGGCGTAGATGTCGACGGGTTCGTTGGTGAGTATCTTCACGATTTGGTCGACGATGAGGTCCATGTATTGCTGTTGTGTCCGTCCGCGCATGTGTACTTCTTCGGGATGGTAGATGCGGCAGATTTTTCCGTTGTCGACGATGGTCATGGCGTCGGTGAAGAGGTAGTCGAATCGGCTGATGGCTTTGTCGGTGAACTGTAGGATCCAGCGTCGTCCTTCGCCTTGTGCTCCCATGAGGAATGGCATGTCTTTCACTTCATTATGGTATTCGATGGCTTCCTGGTCGTTGGCGAGCATTCGTCCTACGCCTCCTTCTCCGAGGTTGGGTGCCACGCCGTAGTTGATGCCGTAGTTCATGGACATGGCGTGTGCCTGTTCTTTGGTGAGTCCTCCTTTGAGGTGTACGTGGTAGTCGATGACGGGGAATGCCTGCTGCTGTAGCCGGATGATGCGGTCTTGCTGTTCGTCGACAGGCGGGAGGGTGTCGTTGGGGTTGACGGCGTTGTCGGGCAGTGGTGTGAGTTTGAGGTTTCTGAAGGTTGTTCTTCCGGCATATCCTATGAATCGGAATTTGCCGTGTGAGAGTTGCTGTCGGCTGTGGTTTTCGTCGCGCCAGGGTTTGTTTGGTTCTGTGTAGGAGACGACGGTTGTCTTGTTGATTTTGACTTCGATGTTTTTCTGTCTCACGCTGATTTCGAAGTCAGCCCATGTGCTGTCGGCAGCGAGTGAGCGGTAGAGGTTTCTGACGTCGGTGAGGCTTCCTGTTTTCTGTGTGCCGTCGATGGGTCCGTTGTGGAACCGTACTTCGTAGCCTTCTCCGGGTTTGTTGCTGTGGAACCATAGTGCTGCGATGGCAGCGCAGTCGGTGTTGACTTGTCCTGTCAGTGTGAAGTTGGTGACGTCGTCGCCCCACTGCTGCTGGTTGTCGCTGACGAGTACTGAGGTGCTGTCGGTGCATGAGAAAAGGCACGGCAGTATCAGTGCTGCCATGCCTTTTATGATGTTAAGTCTTTTCATTGTCCTGGCTTGTTTGTTGTTTTGCTGTTGCTCATCCCACTTGGCTGCCGGGTTTTACCTGCCGGAGTGTTGTGGTGACGCTGAGTGTGCCGTCGTAGTTTTCGGCAGAGAGGATCATGCCTTGGCTTTCGATGCCCATCATCTGTCGGGGCGGGAAGTTGGCGATGAAGAGTACGTCTTTGCCGATGAGGTCTTCGGGCTCGTAGTATGCAGCTATTCCTGAGAGGATGGTGCGGTCGGTGCCGCTGCCGTCGTCGATGGTGAATTTGAGTAGTTTCTTCGATTTCTTGACTTTCTCGCATGCTTTGACGTGTCCCACTCGGATGTCGAGTTTTTCGAAGTCTTCGAAGGTGACGGTGTCCTTGACGGTTTTTGCTTTGTATGCTGCTGCCTGGTTTTCTTTCCGGCTTTGCTCGAGTTTGTCGTATTGTGCCTTGATGGCTTCGTCTTCAATCTTCTCGAAGAGCAGTTCGGGTTCGGCGAGCTGGTGTCCTGGTGTGAGGATGTCGGTCTGTCCGAGCTGGTTCCAGTCGAAGCTGTCGATGTTGAGCATCTGTCGGAGTTTCTTCGAGGAGAAGGGCAGGAATGGTTCGAAGGCGATGGCGAGGTTGGCCACGAGCTGCAGGGAGATGTAGAGTATTGTTTCTACGCGCCTGGGGTCGGTCTTCCATACTTTCCATGGTTCGCCGTCGGTGATGTATTTGTTTCCGATTCGTGCGAGGTTCATGGCTTCTTTGAGTGCTTCGCGGAACTTGAACTGGTCGAGGAGCTGTTCCATGCGCTCTTTGACGTCTTTGAACTCGCTGATGGCTTGTTGCTCGATGTCGGTGAGTGTTCCGCATGGGGGCACTACGCCGTTCCAGTATTTCTTGGTGAGCTGGAGTGCGCGGTTGACGAAGTTTCCGTAGATGGCTACGAGTTCGGAGTTGTTGCGTTCCTGGAAGTCGTGCCAGGTGAAGTTGTTGTCTTTGGTCTCGGGTGCGTTGGCGGTGAGGACGTATCGCAGCACGTCCTGCTTGCCGGGGAAGTCGACGAGGTATTCGTGGAGCCATACGGCCCAGTTGCGTGAGGTGGATATCTTGTCGTCTTCGAGGTTTAGGAACTCGTTGGCCGGCACGTTGTCGGGCATGATGTATCCGCCGTGGGCTTTCATCATGACTGGGAAGATGATGCAGTGGAACACGATGTTGTCCTTGCCGATGAAGTGGACGAGGCGTGTGTCGTCCTGCTGCCACCACTGCTGCCATGTTCCCCAGCGTCCGGGGTCGCTCTCGCAGAGTTCCTTGGTGTTGGAGATGTAGCCGATGGGTGCGTCGAACCATACGTAGAGTACTTTTCCTTCGGCGCCTTCTACGGGTACGGGTATTCCCCAGTCGAGGTCGCGCGTCATGGCGCGGGGCTGCAGGTCCATCTCGAGCCACGACTTGCACTGTCCGTAGACGTTTGGCCGCCACTCTTTGTGTCCTTCGAGTATCCACTCTTTGAGCCAGTCCTGATAGAGGTTGAGGGGCAGGTACCAGTTCTTGGTCTCTTTCATCACGGGTGTGGAGCCGGAGATGGTGGACTTGGGGTTGATGAGCTCTGTGGGGCTGAGGTCGTGTCCGCATTTCTCGCACTGGTCGCCGTAGGCCCCTTCGTTATGGCAGTAGGGGCACTCACCAGTGACGTATCTGTCGGCGAGGAACTGGTGGGCTTCTTCGTCGTAGAGCTGGCGTGTGGTTTCCTCGACGAGTTTTCCTTCGTCGTACAGCTTTCGGAAGAAGTCGGCAGCAAACTGGTGGTGAGTCTTGCTGGTGGTTCGCGAATAGATATCGAAGGAGATGCCGAACTCCTCGAACGACTTCTTGATCATCTCGTGGTAGCGGTCGACGACGTCCTGCGGTGTGATGCCTTCCTTTCGTGCGCGTATGGTGATGGGTACGCCGTGTTCGTCGCTTCCTCCGATGAACATGACTGGTTTTTTCTGCAGTCTGAGGTATCGCACGTAGATGTCTGCGGGCACGTATACTCCTGCGAGGTGGCCGATGTGTACGCCGCCGTTGGCGTAGGGCAGTGCGGCAGTGACTGTTGTTCGCTTATAGTTCTTTTGTTCCATGCTGTCGTTTCTTTTTCTTTTTCCGGGTGCAAAGTTACGAAAAATCTGATTAAGTGAGAAGAAAACGAACGTGTTTGTTTTCTCGAACGTGAAGATTTTATTAAAAAAAACGAGTAATGGGGTATGTCCCTCATTACTCGTTTCGCGTAGGATTAGGGTTTGCTGGTGTCCACGTCGTTCTTGGGCAGCTCCCTTACTTGTGCTCCGCGGAGCAGCATGTTGGTCTTGCGTTTTCCTTTGCCCACGCCGTTCTCGTAGCGCATCTCGGGCAGGAAGTTGACTTTCATGCCCCTGACGTTTGCTGCGGCGGTGAAGGCTGCGGCGGACTCGGCGGGGCTGGTGCTGATGGCGGGGCTGAAGGTTCCCAGTCCGTCAATCTTTACGCTCTTGCTGCTGCTCAGTGCTTCGCGCAGGACGTTTACCAGTTCAACGAGTACTGCCCATGCGTCAGCCTCTTTGGCGGTGGTGTTCTCCTGTATTTTCAGGGCGACGTCGTGGAGGTCCATGTGGCCGACGATCTTTGCACGTGCGTACCATTTGTTCTCATACTTTGCGCCTTCGCGCTTCTCTTGATAGAGTTTGTAATAGATAGCCATTGTTTGGTCTCCTTTCTTTTGAAAATTTTTAAAACACTAAACTTTTTCGGAGGCCTTCTTGGTAATCGTATCGGTTACGGTTGGCAACCGTTAGGGTTAGCGTGCATAACCGGCTCGTTTACCGCTCATAACCGATACTTTTACCAAGTGCACGCAGGTCTCCTCCTTTCATCTACAAAGTTACGAAAAAAAACTGAACCTGCCAAATATTTATGTTGATTTTTTCAATATTTTTCTGTGTTTTATTCGTCTGTTTCGGAGAATGCGGAAAGTAGGAAAGTAGGAAAGTGGACATATACTTTTCCGTAAATGACATAATAGCATGATTGTTCATTTTTTTTATTCTTCAAATCTTTTTTTCTTCTATCTGTTTTCATTTTGCTCTCTTTATAAAGAAGAATGCTGTGCATAAACTAAAAACTTATTACTTATTATATATTCATTGAAGTTTCGGAAGTAAATAACGCCCTGAAAGGGCAAAAGAATTGAAACAAAAGATCATTCTTATGCCCTTTCAGGGCGAAATATACGATTGTCCACATACCCAGGGCGCTGCCCTGGGCTGACATCTCATTGCCCCTTTGGGGCGCTCTTATACAGATTGTTATCATACTTCCGAAACTTAAATATATTCATAATAATGGATTATTTTCGATTTCTCTTTGCTTTGTCCGTTGAAAAACGTTCATGTCCGCTTTCCTACTTTCCTACCTTCCTACCAACGACTGCTTGTATTTTTACCTGGTTTCAAGAAGCAACTCATCGAAGCCGCAAAGCGGTATATATAGTAAAAAAGAATACGGTCAGGCGTTTTTTCCCGTTCTTTTTGCAAAAGGAACGGGATTTTTTTGTATATTTGCCGAGAAAACGAGTACACTACATTCTACCAATAATTCAAATAACAGATTTTCAATATGACCTATACCCTTGAATCGTTTTGCGACAGAAACCCCATCAACCGCATCCTTGCCGACAACATGTCTGAAACCCCGAGGTTCACATCATTACCAGGCCGGTTTGAAAGCAATGCGCTGATGTGCTTCATCAGAGCATACCACATCTGCGCTCAGATACTGGAGAAAGACCAGCCTCTCTACAAACTGCCAGGCTTCTACAATGACGCCCACGGCTACGAGGGCTCGCAGGATAGCGAGTTCCACCTCATAATGGAGGCTGCCACGCTCTCCATCGTCTATATCCTGTCTGACCATTTCAGCCAGGATTGGAAAGACAGAAACTCCATGCTGCGCAGCAAGCTGTTCGAACATATCAAAAGCCTGTCGTGGAGCGAGGCGGTTGAACTTGTGGGGGGCGTAGTACCATTACCAACTACCATCAATCTATACAAAGATATATACCTGATACTATATGAGGGTACAAACACAAGCATCACCCTCCCCCATTCCGACTTCACAAACTTCGGAAAGGAAACTACCGACAAAACAGACCAGCCAAAGGTTCAGCCAGCCAGCCAGCAAAGAGCAGCGCAACAGTCGCAGGAAGCAGTGACGACACAAGCCCTGCGTTCTGAGAACGAGCAGCTCAAAAGGCAGGTAGCTGAGCTGAAAGAGAAAATCGGCAACGGCGGCGACATAAAAGAAAAACATGTGAAAACAGGACTTATCGCCAAACAGTGTGCCATCATATTGAAAGCCTGGCTTTTGAAAGAAGACGCCAAGCCCAGCAACTGGCAAAAGCTTGGCGAGATGTTCCACCTGATAAGCGGTTTCGGAAAGACTTCATGCCTGAATCATCTCGGGGAAGCCGTCACTGAAAAGGAAATACAGGAATTGTATGACATTTATCATGACCCAAAGCTGTACCCGCAACACGAATATAGAGAAACATGCAAAGCACTCCTTAACTATAAGAAAGATTTAAAAAGGGATAAAAAAGTTTAAAAAAACACTGACAACGCAGGCTAACTCACCCCTACTCACCCCTACTCACCCCCTCAGTAATTTGTTAACTCACGGGTGAGTAGAAAAACGGCAGTAATCCTATTGCCTTTTATTCGTAACTTTGCACCGGGAAGTCAAAGGCTTCGAGGTGCATTTTTGTTTGTGTGCCTGTCTGGAGGCCAGAAGCTTTTCAAAAACGGGGGACAATACTGACCACGGTTCCCGGCAGCCTCTGAAAACGCCTATGGAGGTAGCAGTGGCAGGCATCATTTTAATAAAAACCTACTACTATGTCGAAAGACAAAATTACAAGGAAAGTGAAGGTGCGAGGCACCGGCACTTTCGACCCTGAAACCCGCAAGTTTGGATTCGAGCCCTTTGGAGAGGCGCCGTCAACCCAGACCAACGTGAAAACCTGTGCCGGAGGCGGCAAGCGCTGGACGACAACAGGCAGCGACCCGTCGAAGATGATCACGCTGAAAAGCAAAGAGTCGTCGCCCGACCAGTACGCAGAACTGGCCCGACAGTTCAATGCACTCACGCGCGACCTGCGCCCCAAGAAGCCACTCAATCCGCCCACGGAACAGCGCGTGGTGAGCGAGGACGGACTGGAATGTTGGCTCAACGAGGAGAAGAACGTGCTGACCTTCACCGGCAGCATCAACCTCGAGCAGCATCCCCGCGACTGGCAGGCAGAAGTGCTGCGGCACGTGCAACTGGTGGTCAGACGACTGCCGTCATCGGAGACATTCAACAAGATTATCAACAACCTAAAAAAAGGAGGACTTTAGAAATGACAACAAGAGTGTATCAAAAAAGTATTAATTCCCAGACGCAACAACTCGTGGAACAAACACTGAAAACCGAGATGGAGCGTCCGAAGAACAATGACCTCATCGACAGCTACCGTGAGGCAAAACGACGCATGGCTGAGGCCGAGGCACGCAAGGCAACCGATGAACTCGTAAACGAATTCACTGCATCAGAGCCCTACCGGAAATGGTTGGCAAAAGAACTGAAGGCAGACGAGCGACGCACAAAGAAACGCATGCCCAAGGACAACCTGAAACGCGTGCAACTCTACATCACACAGCTGAAACAGTCGCTGCCCGCCGTCATTCCCACGGTAACCCACTTCGACCAGAGCACCGACCAATGGGGCCGCAAGGGAGCGTGGCGCCTACAGCAGTACGCCCATCTGTCGGCACTGGCGGTACTCGATGCCGACCACATCTCCGACCCCGAAAAGCGAATAGAAGAGTGGATGCGACGCGACGACTTCGACACCCTGGGAATCGTCTGGATATTCATCACCCCGTCTGGCAAAGGCATCAAAGTAGTGTTCAAGGCACGAACGGAATGGGGAAACCTGCAGGACAACGCCTACCAAATGGCAGAACTACTGGGCATTCTCGACTATGCCGACGGACAGACGAAGAATGCCGACCACGCCCACTTCATCCCAAAGATGAGCGATGTGAAATATATCGACTGGGAGACACTGTTCAGCTACGAAAACCCTGCCTACGAAGAACGCTACGGCGAAGCCTACCGACGCGGTGAGTCAGAACCCACACAGCAACGGTGGCAGGAACTCGAACGCCAAAGAAAGGAGTCGCGCAGGCAAGCAGCAACACAAACAGGCAACGGCCAGACCACCACACAGCCCGAAACGGTAAGCTGTCAGGCCGGAAACCTCGGCGAGCGAGAGCAGGCCATAGCAAAAATGCTCAACGAGCACTACGGAGCTACCGTTGCCGAAGGCCATCGCCACGAGACATTCCTCAGCGAGACAGCCCCATGGCTCCTGATGCTCAACGACAACAACCCACAGAAAGCATTAGCCATAGCCCTACAACTGGACTATGTAAAAAACTGGACCGACCTGGCTCCCGACGAACTGCAGAACTGTATCAGCACGGTACAGAAGAAACCACTGATGCGAAAAAGGCCAAAAGCACTCGTCGAACTGACCGAACGGGCCGGTATCGACAAAGGCAGCAGCACGGCAACGAAACTCTTTACCGACCCGATGACGGCACTGCCCTTCGACGAGTGGTGCAACCGCATAGAGCAGTTCTTCGACGTCTATCCATGCCTGCGAGAAGTTTGCGAACCTCACCCACGCAGGCTGTGGCCCTTCCTGCTCTTTGCCTCGGCTGCCATGATGGGCACCGACATGGACCTCTGCTACTACTACTTCTACGCCGACGAAAGCGAACGCTCACGACTGAACTACATCGTCTGGGGCGTTGGCGACCCGACATCCGGCAAGCGATGCCTGATGAGACTCAACGACCTGTTGCTCGCACCCGTCATCGAAGAGGGAAAAATAGCCGACGACAGCACCAACACCTGGAAAGAAACCACAGAAGCCAAGGGCGCCAACCAAAACAAGGACACTCGCCCGCCCATGTACAACCGTGTCTTCGGATACCGATCAAGCAACGCCGAATTCATCCGCAGCATGGCCAACTGCAAGGAGATAGTAGACGGAGAAGAGATGGGCAGACACATGGTAACCGTCTCAACTGAAAAAGACGTCGAAATCGGAAAGTCCGGCAGCTGGATATCACGCTCAAACATGCTCCTGCTCAGCTTCCATGGAGAGTGGGACGACCAACACTACAGCAACAAACAGTCTGTATCCGGGCGGTTCCGAGTGTTCTGGAACATGTGCGAGACTTTCACCCCTCCAACGCTCAAAAAACTCATCAACGAAAAGTCGGTCAATTCAGGCCTGGACACAAGAACGGCAACCATACCCATGCTCTCTGACGATTTCACCATGATGCCACTACGCCGAAAAGAAGACTCAAACGTAGAAGCATACAACGAAACACTGCGGCAGTGGGCATACAAACTCGACCAGCGACGCGGAGAACTGCCACTGTGGCCGCTGGTGGAGCATGTGCACAAGTGGTGCGACGACAAAAGAGCCATCGCCGAGTTCAACGACAAGGACAAGGCCGACTGGCTGCTAATAAAAAGATGCCCGTACTACGGCATTCACGTCAGCGCACCATACATCGACATGCGCCACTGGGAAGAACGCGAGCAGACAGGAACCTACGTCATCGACGACACCGACCGAAGCCTGTGCGACCTGGTGCTCGACATCCAGTATCAGACACAGCTCTACTGGTACTACGACCTGCACCGCAAATACTACGACGACCAGCTGCGCGACGCAGCACAGCAGCACCGGCGCACAAACAAGTTCGTAGAGTGCTTCAGACGGCTGCCCGAGGAGTTTACCACTGAGCAGTTTGCCCAAGTGTTCGGCTATGCCAACAACCGCGCCGGACAAAAAACACTGCAACGACTGCTGGAAGACAAGGCCATCGAGCGAACCATGCGTGGAAACTACCAAAAACTCGTCAGTGAACTGTAAAAGCAGGAAAGTAAGAAAGTAGGAAAGCGGACATCTCACCACGATGTCACGCATCATAGAGAAGAGAGGACTATCCCACTGGGGTAGCCCTCTCTTTTCATGAGGCTGGGGACAGGTGTCGGCTTATTTACTCTTTCCGCTGTTTTCCCTTGACATGCAATCAGGGCTGTTCCTTCACAAGGATCTTGCGAACGGTGCCGTCGGTGTGACGAACGATGTTGACGCCGGACTGCAGATGAGGCAGGGGACACCCCGTTATGGAGTAGACCTGTGACGGGCGTGCCGGGTGGCTGACGGGTGTCACCCCTGTCGAGGGCTCGACGGTAATCGTCAGCGGTTGCGAGATTTCCCTGTCGAGGGCTTTGACGACAGCCTGCCACGTGCCTGCCGTCAGTGGTGCGGTCTCTACCCTGCCCCCTTCCTCATGGCTCATGTCGAGGGTCTGGGTGGTGTTCTGTGCTTCGTTGGTCAGGACGAGCTGGCAGTCAAGCCATGTCGGTGCTCCTTCAAAGAGGAAGCTGACGGGTTGTCCGTCGGTATGGCGTTCGTAGACGGGAGCGAGCATGACGGGACGGCCGACGACAATGGACTGGCGCCCGGCCGGTTCGGTGTAGCCGTCGGCAAGGAAGTAGTTTACGAAATAGAGCCCGTCGGCTACGGGTCCGTTGTAGTTATGGTTTCCGCTGACGTTCAGTGCCACGGTGCCGTCGGTTTGCTGTCCGGTATAGGCATAGCTCTGGCTCTTCCCCGACACGGGTACGTCGCCCAGCAGGTAGAGTCCCACCCAGTCGTTCTTCAGGGCGGGTGCATGGGCGAAGGTGATGTTGACGGGGTCGCCGACGGCATAGACTTGCCTGTCGGTGCTGACGGTGAGGGGTGCGTCGTCGGTGGTGCTGTTGGTGACGACGAAGCCGATGCGCTCGGTCACCTCGTCATAGCCGCCGCTGCCGAAGAGCACGGCGAAGTATTCGCCGGTGTCGTTGACGGTGAAGTCGAGGGTGCCGGCGGCCACCTGGGTATACAGATAGGTGTAGGAGGTGTCGCTGGTTCCTGGCCGCTTGCCTTGCTGATAGATGCCTACCCAGGCATCGGTGCCCACGGGTGCATTCTCGAAGGTGATGCTGACGGTGCCGGGCTGATAATAGTATCGGCTGAGGCTGATGGCGGGCTGCGGCGTCCCTGCCACCTCGATGGCTACGGGCGCTGAATAGTCGCTCCAGTCGAGGTTCATCGAGCGGTTGCGACAGCGCACATAGTAACGGCCTGCCTTCAGGTCGGAGGCTTTCAGCCGGAGGGTGGTGACGGGCTTGCCGGCGTTCTGGTCTTTGGGAAGGTAGTTGCCGTCTACCTGGTAGAGGTCCTCGAAGGTCACCACGCGGCTGAGCACGACGTCGCTGAAGGCATCGTCGCGTGCCACCTGGTATTCGGCGCTGTGGAGATTCTCCGGTGCGTTGTCCTGGGTGATGTCGGCAGGCAGCGTCAGCGGTGAAGCAGGCGCGGCGACGGAGGGTGTGGCAGGCGGTGTGGTGGCGCTGAGACAGCGGGTGAAGCGGTCGACGAGAACGTTGTCGAGGCCTATGCGTGAGTTGCCGATGGAATAGGTCTCGACGGTCATCGTCAGGGTGGCGGGGTCGAACTCGAAGAGCTGGTAGGTCCACTGGTCGATGGTCTTCTGCACTTCCTCACGGTCGAGGTTGTCGGGTGTGGTACCCCAAAGCTGTTCGTAGCCTTCGGCCGAGGTTCCTACTCCACCGCCGGTGATGATATGGTAGACGGGCCATGGCGTCATCTGTCCGCGTGCATAGAGGTGGTGGTGTCCGGCACAGTTGATGACATGTTTCTTCGATGCGGAGAGGATGGGCATGATCTCATTGAGCATCCACGGACTGACGTCGTAGGTGTACTGCTCGGCATAGAGGGGGCGGTGCTGCAGGCTGACGATGAATTTCACGTCGGGGTCGTCGTCGGCAGCTGCGATGACACGCCGCACCCACATTTTCTGTTGCGGGGTGGTGCCGTCGGAGTTGAGCACGATGAAGAGCACGGGTCCGGCCTGATAGGCGTAGTAGTTGGCGGTGTTGCTCCGTATGCCCCGGTAGCTGATGTCGCCATACGAAGCGTAGTGTCCGTTGTAGAGTTTCAGGTCGGCATCCTGCTTCAGTTCGTGATTGCCCACGCAGGTCTGTACAGGCAGGCGCGACATCACCTCGCGCGACTTATAGAGGTGGGTGAACTCATACTGCTGGAGGGTTCCCTCGTCTACCTGGTCGCCTACGTTGAGCAGGAAGCGCACGTTGTCCTCGAGCGTTGCCTTTCCATATTTCTCGGCTGCCTTGCGCTCGGCCATGCGCAGCAGCCACTCGTAGTCGGAGTGCTCGTTGCGCTGGTGGTCGCCGATGACAAGGATGCGGAATGGTCTTCCGTCTGTTGCCTCGGGCATGGTGCGGAAGTGGCTGACAGGGCTCTCCACACCGTCGGAGGTCACCTGGTAATAGTACTCGGTGTCGGCCTCGAGTCCGGTGAGCACGGCGGTATGCCAGTTGTATCCGTTGCCCAGTCGCACGCTGGTGCTTGTGGCCTGGCGGTCGAGGTTGTCGGCGTCGAGCCCATAGCTGACGATGGAGCCTTCTGCCGCCTTCCTTGTCTTCCAGTTCACCTGGATGCTATTCGTGGTGGCCTGGTTCAGGTAGGGTGCTGTCACGTCGGCTGCTTTCGAGGTGACGGGTTTCACGGTGAGCCGGTGGGCGGTATAGGTGCCGTCGCCGTTGTCAACGTAATAGATGTCTGGAGCGCTCTGTTCCACACCGTCGATGGTGTAGCTCTGGCCTTGCAGAATGGTGTGCTCGGTAATGGCAGTGATGGTGCGCTGTGCTTGGGCGGTGAGCGTCAGGCCAAGGAGCAGAAACAGGGTAATGGATAATTGTTTGTTCATATTGTTTAGATTTAGTTGTTTTCTTATGGCAAAGGTATGCATTATTATTGGAACATACAAGACTTTCCTCAAAAAAAAACGACGGGCGAAGATGCTGTTCGTCATCTTCGCCCATCGTCACAGTGCTGTCGGGGTGTGTGCTGCCGTTACGTCGTTGCCGGTTACTGCTGGTCGGCGACTTCGGTGATGGGGTTGCCGATGCAGGAGTTTGGCATCTGGATGCGGAGCATGGCGCAGACGGTGGGTGCCACGTCAACCATATAGTTTGTGCGCGAGGAGTTGCCGTGTTTCACCTTCCATCCGAAGAACACGCAGGGGATATGGGAGTCGTAGGGGTTCCATGCGCCGTGGGTGGTGCCGCGGTAGTCGCTGCCGGGCACGAAGTCGTAGAGTCCCGAGCGGGTGACGCAGTAGATGTCGCCTGAGCGCTGCGCGTTCCATCCGTTGATGAGCTGTTCCTTGAGGAAGGCGGGAATGGAGGCTTCCGAGGCGCGTGCCAGGTCGACGACGTAGAGCAGGTCTTTCTCCTGGCGGAGGAAGTCGATGGCTTCGTCGACGACATCCTGCAGTTTCAGTCCTGCCTGCCGGATGCCGGGTCGGTCGAGGAAGATCTTGTAGGAATAGGTGTAGGGTGCCATGTTGTCGAGTCCGAACTTGGCTTTGAGGTGTTCGTTGAGTCGCTTGCGGGCATCGCCTACGCTCCATCCTCCTGCGGGGATGCGGTGGTCGTTGAGCATGGTGGAGTTGTGGGCTGCGCCATGGTCGGCGGAGAGGAAGAGCAGGTACTGGCCTTTTCCGATGGTCTTGTCGAGATAGGTGAGGAATTTGGCCAGGTCGTGGTCGAGCTGCATGTAGACGTCGTAGTTCTCCTTGCCGCGGGTGCCGAAGGAGTGTCCGATGGCATCGGTCGGCGAGACGCTGATGCAGAGCATGTCACATTCGCCGCGCTGTCCGAGTTTCTCGTTCTCGATGGCTGCCTGTGCCATGAGGAAGGTCTTGGTCACGCCGTCGGGCGACATCTTGATGTCTTTGCCCGGGTTCCAGGTGTTTTCCTCGTTGAACTTCTTGACCCACTGTGGCAGGTCCTGCATGTAGTAGGAGGAGGTGATGTAGTGGCCGACGCTGTTATCCCACCAGTAGGCGGCGTCGGCAGCCTGTCCGGCAGGGAGGATGGCGGCACGGTCCTTCATGGCTACGCCGATGACCTTCGACCGGAAGTCGGTGGCCACTTTGAGCATGTCGCCGATGGTGGTTGCCGTCATCTTGCGGGGCGACATTTCTCCGGCACGGCCCTCGCCGCCCACGCTCTTCACGGAGTGGTCGGAGCAGCAGTAGGTGAAGCGTCCGTCCATGTAGAAGTCGTTGCCGGCGATGCTGTGGAGGGCCGGTGTGGATCCGGTGTAGATGCTGGCGTGTCCGATACCTGTCACGGTGGGCACGTAGTTGATGAGGGTGTTGTTGCAGTTGAAGCCTTCGTCGACGAGTCGGCGCAGACCTCCCTTTTCGTATTTGTCGTAGTAGACATAGAGGTAGTCCCACCGCATCTGGTCGACGACGAGTCCTACGACGAGTTTCGGCCTTTCCACTTGCGCCATGGCTGCCATGGCAACCATGCTGATGATGAATGTCAATAGTCCTTTTTTCATTATGCTTTGTTGTTTATAAGTTAGAATTGTCCTGCAAAGGTACGGCAAAAAAATGAAATTACGTGCTGTCGGCACACAAAAAAGCACCGTCAGAAGGAAAACATATAGCACTGCACGTTCTCCCATCGGTGTTCCCAGAGGTCGGCAGGCCGGATGAGGAAGTTGAGCATGCCGCTGTCGTGGAAGGTGAGGTTCCAGCGGTCGTCTTCGTCGATCTGGAGGAGGTTGAGCATGTCTGGCATAAGCTGTCTGACCTCTTCGAGGTAGGGTCGGCCCAGCAGGCGCAGCCCGTCGCCGGCTTTCCGGCAGTGGGAGAAGACGATGGCTTCGGGGGGCTTGCAGGCGGGTGTGCCGTCGGCATTGACGACGTGGTGGGTGTGCAGGTTGTCGCACGAAGGGGTATAGAGCACCCGCGAGCACTCCTTCGGCCACTTCCCCATGCCGGGATAGACGGGGGCGTCGAGGTCGCCGAGGAAATAGTCGAGGGCGGCAAAGAAATAGAGCATCCCCTCATGGGGCAGCACGTCCTCGGGGTCGACGTCGACGAGGTCCTCGCAGCGTATCTGACAGATGAAAGTGAGCGGCTCGTCCCACGTATCGCCTCCTTCGTCGGTCACTGTCACCTCGGGATAGGGCATGTCTTCAGGCAGGTCGACCTCGCCCCACCACTTGCTCTGTCCGAAGAGCGGCTCGTCGTCGGGGACGGGTCGCGTCTTGAGGTTGATCATCATGGCTCCACCTCCTGCGGCAGGCTGCCGACGGCTTCCCGGGTGGTCTGTTGTGCTGTGGCCTTGTCATCGGCTCCTATTTCTTTTCCCCATCGCGACGTCAGGGGCATGTCGTCTTTCCACGTACCCTCGAAGCGCGGATACCAGCAAGCAATGAAGCGCTGCCACGAACCGGGTGAATGAGCAGAGCCAAGGAAGCGTCCGCAGCTGTCGTAGTCGCCTTCGGCATACCATTCATACTCACTGACAGGATTATTGATCAGTCCCAGCCCGTGCAGGTCGCCCTCACCCTGGCGGATGCCATGGCAGAACTCGCCGCTGTAGCGCAGGTCGCCCAGGCCCTTGATGGTGCTGTCGGCCTTCGGCTCAACGACATATCGCATTTCTCCTTTCCCGTGAGGCAGTCCGTTCTCGTCGACCTCGCCGGTGTAGATACACTTGATGATTTTCTTTTGTTGACTCATTGTTAGTTCTCTTTGATATGATTAAAACTCTTCAAATAGATTTTAAAAAACCTTATCTTGATTACTAAAAAAGCGGATGTTAATTAATAATTAATAGTTTTTCAAATCATATTCATCCTCACTGATATAATTCAAATCAATTTTGGCTTTTGACGTCTTATATTTTTTTAGGCTATGAAAATTACTTTGAATCACAATGTTTAAACTATCAAGTAAATCCTGTTTCTTTTCTATTACATCATACTCTTCGCATTCATCTTCATAAATATCGACTTCCAGTAATTCACTCAATGAATAAAGGATTCGCATACAAGAAAGTTTCTCATCATCCCTTGATGAAGGAGCTGACTTTATTGGTTCAAAAGCTTTACAGATGTCTATCCATTTCGACTTTTCAAGGAAACGAAATATCATAAACTCATCTTTTAAAGAAAAAGAACCTCCATCGTAAAAATTAACGGTCTCATGAATGTATCTACCTTTCTTGTTTTCATAATAATCATGCATCAAACTAATTTTCATTCGTGTATATACATTAGCAGCGTTTGAGATATCTTTAATATAAGGATAATAATAACACATAAATCTGTCAAAACGTGCTTCCAATTTACGTTCATTGACCTTCTTTCCGTGCTGTCTATACACACAAACACCGACTATTATTGCTACAATAACTAAAATCAACAAACATTTTGAAAAAACATTTTTTTTCATCGTCTTTGCTTCAAAAACTGTTACTACAATACATTCTTATTCCTTCCAGGTGATGTCGAGCGTGTACTCGTCGCTGTCGTATACGCAACCGTCGCTCCACTCACGGCCTTCAATCTCGTTATAGAGATGCAGCGGCTCGCCGGGGCGCACGACGTATTTCTCTTCGTAGAACTCGATGGTAATGCTGTCGGCCTTGACACTCGTAATCTCATAGTTCCAGAAGCCCCGGATATTGAGTCGTCCGCGCTTGGCTACGATGTCATACTCTTCGTAGCTACCGTTCTCACCGCTCTTGACGTGCAGCGTAATCTCACCGTCATACTGTTCCTCGGTGCTGACGTAGACACCATTGGCAAACTCACCCTCGTAGCGGCGGTTCCCGTGATAACTGTCGCCCACGAGCACACCCTGTCCGTCGGGTCTGCCGTATTTCACCTCGCCGTCATAGGTCCACTCCTTGTCGTTGTACTCGATATGGCCGTCTGCCCACACGAGGGCCTTCATCTGACTTTCCACACCTGTCGGCTCGGGCAGGGTCGTCTCCTTGGCAGCCCGAACATCGTACTTCCACTCCTGGTCGTCAGCCAGCACGCCGTTCTCCCAGCGCTCCGTCCGCCATTTGCCCGTCTTGGCGTCATGGTAGTCCACATAGCCGTCGAAGGGTTTCATCTCGCGCACATCGTCGCCATAATGGTCGAGGCTGTCGCCATTGGGCAGATGGAGGATGACACGAGTTGATGGTTCGTAGATACTGTTGTCATAATTATTCTTCTCATACTTCCCGCCATACTGTTCCACCCGGTAGACATCCTCGCCGTCGCGGAGCGTCAGCCGCAGTGTGGTGAAACCGGACTTGCCCGTCTCGTCCACCTGATAGTCGACGACCTCATAATGGAACAACTCGCCGGGGCCGCAATAGCGAACGACGCTGCCGCCGCCATACCACTCTCTGACCCTCGGCTTTTCCCAGGATGCATCGGGCAGGAACAGCTCGAAGCCATAGCGCCTGCCGCCGTGCAGGAACATGGCGATGCTGTCAGGACCCTCAGGATGATGGATGCGGAACACGCCGTGCAAGCCCCAGTGCATGGGGTCTTTGTCATCCGAGGTATGTATCCACGCATCCTCGATGTAGGAACCGTCGGCAAACTCATAACGGCCTTCGGCAGCATGGGCCGGTCCGTTGATGTGGGCATAGCTCAGGTGGAAGTAGCCCTTGAAATGGTCGCCATTGGGGTAGAAGACTTCTCCCTCGCCGATGGGACCCTCGAGCTTCTGCAGGATGGTGCTGCCCTGCTGCCAGCTGCCTTTATAGAGGAGTTCCGCACTGACGAGTTTCACGCAGCAGTAGGTGCGGCTGATGACGCCCATGCCCACAGCGTGCTCGCTGTCGTCTATCTCCTGTTCATCGCCCGCCCGGAGCACGAAGGTCTTCCCGAGTCGCTCGAGTGTGAGCTGGTTCCCGTCGTAGGCTTTCACCACGGGGGCACCACCCGCGACGGGCCATTGGGGCAGCGGCTTCCCCACCATGATTTGTTTCTCGTCAACCTCATAATGCTCACGGGGCGTGCTGCTCACCGTTGCTCCACGGTCGAGATGACTGCTATATACATTAATATAAACTGCTGTTGCCATAAATATGTCAGGTTTTTGTATCTTGATGTTTTTGCTTAAAAAAAACGAGAAATCTTTGCTTATATCCTTTTCTATAATAGCGCTATACTTCTAATCAAACAACACATGCGGATTCATCTCGTGGGGCGAACGCCACGCTATGCCGTGCTCGGCAAGCACCTCTCGACGCATGCTCCAATAGGGAAAGCAGAAACCCATGCCGCGCGGCGTGCCTTTCAGACGGCGGTCGCACTCCTGCTCCACTTCACAGTAAATCGCCTCCCACTCCGGGGTGCGCTCAATAGGGTCAGCCTTCAAGTGGCGCTGGTAGCGCTGCTGAAACTCACTGCTACTCACGTGCTCCACGTCGAGATAGTCTTCCAGCCGTTGGATATCAGCCTTCACCTCTTCCTCCGTGGGATAGCGCTCAGCATCGTGTTCTTCGGAGAGCTGCACCAGCTCCAGCTGATAGCGCAGGATGCCGAGCACCAGCCGGGGCACGTCATATTCCGGCAACAGGTCTATGATAGCCCTGCAGGCCATCGCCTTGGCCATGGGTGTCTCCTTGGGGTCGTCGATGGCACGCAGCAGTTCCACACTCTCACGGGCCAGCGGAATATTCTTCCACATCCGCATGTTCTCAGCGTTCTTGCGCATCGTCCTGACTAATCTGACGACACGTTGCGCCATTGTCTTCCTAAACAGTCCCATTGCCAATATGTCTTTTTTTGTAAGATTACTTATGTCCATGCGTCGAAACGCCCATCGTCGTCGTCCTTGATAATCAGCAGTCCGCCGCTATGGTTGTTGATTTCGTTGTAGGTCGCCGTCAGATCCTCTAACGTAGTGAAGCTCACGCAGTCGCCACGCCGGTCTTCCAGACAGACGATGATGGGACCGCGTACCTCTGCCCCGCCATAGAGCAACGTGCCGATGGCATTATCGGGCAGTCCCTTCATCTGGGCATCGCGGTCCACGTACATCACCAACGGCTGGTCGAGTTCCGCTGCCTCGCCAATCGTGCGCAGCAGAGGCGTGTTGCGAACGGCATCCAGGCCGTCGGCACCGATGAGCGCCTGACCCATCTCGCGATACGACTTCATCCGGTAGACATCGGCCTTCTCAACGTCAAGGTGTCCGGTGGGCCAGATGACGATGACCATCGGGTCGATGGTTGTCTTGGGCTTGCGCTTAGGTGTCGAACCGGAAAGCCCCACGTCGCCAACATGCTTCTCCCACAACGGTTTCCAGTATTTCTCCAGTTCCTCTTTGTGACGCAACAGGAAGGTCTCGTCGTTGGCGTATTTCAGATGGTAAAGGGCTTCCCTCTCGTCAGGCAAATAGCGGGCGGCGCGCAGCCACAGTTCGAACCGTTCGGTGCGGCTCATCTGCTCCGGCCATTCCTGGTCGAAGTGGAGCATGGCGATGCGTTCGATACAGTTGACGCTGCCCAACAGAGCACCACGTTTCAAGTATAAGGTCGCCTTCAGTTCGTCCTCGGGGAACCCCAGCGTGCCATAATAGTAGTTCACCCACAGGCAATAGGCACACACGCCGCTGCCCGCCGACAGGCCCCTCTCCAGACGCCCGGCAATCTGATCATGCAGCTGCCGTTGCTCGTCAACAGGCAAAGCCATGAAGTCATCCTCATCCATATCGGCGCCGTGGATGCAACAGGCCGCACTGCCCTTACTGATACCCTCCTCCATCAAACTGTCATACAGAGCCATGTTGCCACGCTCACGATAGATGGCAGCCTCGTCGCAGTAGCAGTCCACATCGCCCTGCCCAATAGACACCTCATACTCACCGGCCGCATCTTCCATACGCCCCAGAGCCTCATAAGCATAGCCCAGCAGCGTGTGCCAGTTCGGGTCACTGTCGGCAACAGCAGCCAGACGCCCCTCTATCTCCAAGGCAACAGCAGCAGCATCCGACTCACAATGCAAACCGAAAATACGGATGCGAGCCATCTGCTGAGCAGCACGCTCACTGCCACGGCGCAAAGCTTCAGCCAGCAGACCGTCACTCCTCGACAAGTCCATCCGGTTCTCCTTAGTCTCGCCATAACGCCACATCAGCGCATACGAAGCCAGCGCATCAGCCACCTCGTCACGCGACGACAGAAACAACCGTTCCGCCTCAACCATAGAACCCGCAGAAGGAGCCATATAATAGAGCCAGCAGCCCAAGCCATACTGAGCATACGCATCACCAGCAGCAGCCGACACACGCAGCAACTCGACATCAGCCGAAGTAAGACGCGCAACACGCTCCTTCACACGGAAACGACGAAGAAACAACTCATCATGAGTAATACAGAGAGAAGTTGGCATATCAAGCAACGGTTTAAAGCAGGATTCTTTTAGAGGGGTAAACACTAACGATGCCACAAAGATACGACTTTTTTCCTGAACCACAACGTTTTGCAATATTTTTTTTCAAATATATTTTGCCGGAATGTAATATTTTATTACCTTTGTCCCCGTCTCAACCCTAAACGATATGCTACAGAGTAAGTTCGCAAAGAAAGAAACGGCCTTCCGCGCCCAGAAGATATTCACCGACCGCATGGAGCCACGCCACGTGCTGGACGAGAGCCTGCAGAACATCGCAGCAAAACCACTCGAAGTCATCACCTACTACGGAAAAGGAGGAATCGGAAAAAGCAGACTCCTCAAGGAACTGTTGGCAGCAACTGAAGCCTACAAGGACGACACCTGCAACGTCGTGCCCATATTCCTCAGCCTCGACGCATACGACTATGCCAACCCCATCAACATCCTCACTGCCATACGCAACTACATCAAGGGCGACTGCACACTCTTCGACTATGCCATGACACTCTACTGCGCAAAGACAAAGATGACCATCGAAGACATCAAAGACAAACGGTGGAACCTATCAAGCAACGTACTGGAGCACGTCAACGACATCCTCGCACTCGTCACACTCAACGCGGCCATACCACTCAAATGGATCGGAAGCGCCATCAACGCCATCAAAGACCACCGTTTCCGAGTAACCTATCAGGAAGAAGTACTCGAACTCTCACAACTCAACGAATTCGAAATCTTCGAACGCCTACCCTACTACCTCGGACTATGCATACAGCAGGCAGCACTCGAAGGTACCATACACATTCTCTTCCTCGACTCATACGAAAGCCTCCTGGCACGAACCTACGGACAGACACCATCCGTAGAATGCGACGAGTGGCTACGCGAACTATTCCTCGCTGCAGGAACCATGAGACTCGTCATCGCCTCACGCGACAAACTGAAATGGGAACAAGCCGACCCAGAATGGGAGAAAGTACTCAACCAGCACAGACTCAACAACCTCTCCGACGACGACGCACGATGGTTCCTCAAACAGGCACCCATCAACGACGAAGCCATCATCAACTTCATCGTACGAAACTCAAAAGGAGTACCACTCTACCTCGACATGTGCATCGACGTCTACGAATCACTGTTCAACACCTATCGATACAAACTAACCAGCGAAATCTACGAACAACAGGGAAACTTCTACAGCACACGAGGAAAAGTCATCATCGACCGCTACCTGCGACACCTCACCGACAAACAGCACAGCGCCGTGAAAGTACTCGCGGCAGTACACGCCTTCAGCCGCACCTTCGCCATGAAACTGCTACAGAGAGCAAACCTGCCACACTACTACGACGAAATGACCACACTACTCGAAAAATCAATCATACTACCCGTCGACACACGAAGCGACACCTGGAAACTCGACGAAAGCATACGCTCACACATCTGGAACTGCATGCCCAGACAAGAAAAAACCGACCTCATCACAAACGTTCTCAGCATCACTGCCGAAGACAGCAAAGGACAGAACTTCGTACATTTCGCCAACACCATAGAACTCCTACTGCGCGAGCCCGCACTCATACCACCCGTATGGGACACCCTCCTCGCACAGACCGAACTATACGCCAACGGAGGCTACTGGAACGAAATGCACGGACTGCTCAGCCAACACATCACTCATTCCGACACACACATCAGCACCATCGCCGTCATCTCCGAAATCATCTGCCAACGACGATTCGGAAACCTACGACAGGCAGAAACACTCATCAACAGCCACCCCATCGACCTAAACACCCTCGGAACATTCGCATACAACTACAGATACCTCTGCACATACATACAACACCTCCTCGGAAACTACGAGCAAGCCATCAAAAGCTACGCCGCACTCATCGAAGAGATGGAACTCATACGCGTCACACTACCCCCACACGTATACATACAGACAGCACTCAAATACGCCGACCTACTCTACCTCAAAGGACACTTCGAAGAAGCACTCCAGCAAGTCGAC
Organism: uncultured Prevotella sp.; assembly: GCA_946540435.1. Taxonomy (GTDB): domain Bacteria; phylum Bacteroidota; class Bacteroidia; order Bacteroidales; family Bacteroidaceae; genus Prevotella. Next base: position 1,567 of record CAMNII010000016.1, on the reverse strand, counting down.
CAACTCCTCACAGCCAACCCAACGGCAGCCGACAAAGTAGAAGCACTACGCATCAAAGGACACATCTACCGGTTCAGCAAACAATACGCCAAGGCACGCGTCGTCTACAGCTCAGCAATGGACCTCATACGCGACAGCCGAATGGCAGCATACACAGGGAAACTACTCACCAACTTCACCGAAGCAAACTGCTTCGAACAACCAGAACAAGCACTCATATACTTCCAGCAAGCTGCCGAAGCAAACAAAGACAACAGCATAGAACTCGGAAAATGCTACGCAGCAGCGTCAATAGCCTACTCACAACTCGGAAAAACCCAAGAAGCATTCGACTATGCCCAAAAGGCACACCAGCAGGCACAAAACTCAGGATACCAGGCAGGACACATCTTCGCACTCGCAGCACAACACCTCGCACAACTCACCACAGGCAACACACAAGCAGCAGCCCAAACACGACAAGAACTCGAACAACTCGTCAACAAACTCGGAGTATACCCATTCATCAACCAATTCATCACACCACAATGAAACACAACATCGCAATCATCGGACTCGGAGTAATCTACCGGCAACACATCCAGGCACTCCAACACGTCAGCAACATCTTCCAGCTCACCGCCATCTGCGACATCAACGACACACAACTCGCAGAAGGACACAAACTCGCAGAAACACAACTCCAAACAGACAACATAGCAGCATACACCGACATACGGCAATGCCTCCAAAGCAGAAAAGCCGACATCATGTTCATCGCCACACCACCACACACCCACTACCAACTCGCACAACAAGCACTCAGCGCTGGATACAACACCATCATCGAAAAACCAGCCGTACTTCATACACCACAGCTACAACAACTCTACAACATTGCCGAAGAACACAACGTCACCCTGCATATCGCATTCCACGCCGCATACGCAGCCGACCTCCTCTGGTACAACACACACCGGCAAGAAACAGAACAAAACTACAACCTCGGAAAACTCCGACAAATCACATGCCAATTCTACGACCCATACGTCAACAACGGCATACTCGACAAAGGACGCGAAACACTCGGAGGAAGCTACATCGACAGCACCGTCAACGAACTCAGCGTCGTCGACACCATCACACCACTCGACACCTACACCGTCAGCCAACGACACGAAACACAAAACAACGACGGCATCACCATAAGCTCACAACTGCAACTCCACAGCACAACCGACAAACCAAACGTCAGCCTCATCACCGACTGGACAAAAGGCATCAACAAAAAAACAACCACACTGACCTACGACAACGGAGCCACCATACTCCTCGACCACAGCCGCCAGACCGTCACACTCCACGACAACACCACCGTACACCTCCTCTACGACAACCACGACGCGCCGCGACTGCCTACACAATACGCCAACCTCCTCACCGACTACCACCAACAGCTCAACTCACACCAGGACAACCGACGACAAGCCATCGCCGTACACCGCCTGCTGCTCGAAAACAAACACCAAAAGTAACTATTGCTGTCCGGTAAACTTTTCTTTTATCTTTGATATTCCCTGTATATATT
>CAMNII010000015.1 GCA_946540435.1 uncultured Prevotella sp. | reverse complement strand
AGCTGAGGACCAGCGGCGACGACCAAGGATGTTCGTTGCCTTGGCAGCTGTTTTTTACAGCTGAGGACCAGCGGCGACGACCAAGGATGTTCGTTGCCTTGGCAGCTGTTTTTACAGCTGAGGACCAGCGGCGACGAGAGCCTTACCGGCTTCGTTGGTGGTGTACTTGCCGAAGTTCTTGATGAAGCGTGCGGCGAGGTCCTTGGCCTTCTCGTCCCACTGTGCGGGATCAGCGTAGGTGTCGCGCGGGTCGAGGATGTTGGTGTCAACACCTTCGAGCTCGGTGGGAACTTCGAAGTTGAAGTACGGGATCTTCTTGGTGGGAGCCTTCAGGATGGCGCCGCCGAGGATGGCATCGATGATACCGCGGGTGTCGCGGATGGAGATGCGCTTGCCGGTGCCGTTCCAACCGGTGTTCACGAGGTATGCCTTGGCACCGCTCTTTTCCATCTTCTTGACGAGCTCTTCAGCATACTTGGTGGGATGCAGCTCGAGGAAGGCCTGTCCGAAGCAAGCTGAGAAGGTGGGTGTGGGCTCGGTGATGCCGCGCTCTGTGCCGGCGAGCTTAGCGGTGAAGCCGCTGAGGAAGTAGTACTTCGTCTGCTCGGGGGTGAGGATGCTCACGGGAGGCAGCACGCCGAAGGCATCGGCCGAGAGGAAGATGACGTTCTGTGCATCGGGACCGGCGCTCTTGCCGTTCACCTTCTTGGCAATCTTCTCGATGTGCTCGATGGGGTAGCTGACGCGGGTGTTCTCGGTGACGCTCTTGTCGGCGAAGTCGATCTTGCCTTCGGCGTCTACGGTGACGTTCTCCAGGAGTGCGTTGCGGCGGATGGCGTTATAGATGTCGGGCTCGCTCTCTTTGTCGAGGTTGATGACCTTGGCATAGCAGCCGCCTTCGAGGTTGAACACGCCCTCGTCGTCCCATCCGTGCTCGTCGTCGCCGATGAGGAGGCGCTTCGGGTCGGTGGAGAGGGTGGTCTTGCCGGTTCCGGAGAGTCCGAAGAAGATGGCGGTGTTCTTACCTTCCATATCGGTGTTGGCCGAGCAGTGCATCGAGGCGATACCCTGCAGGGGGAGGTAGTAGTTCTGCATGGAGAACATACCCTTCTTCATCTCGCCGCCGTACCAGGTGTTGATGATGACCTGCTCACGGCTGGTGGTGTTGAAGGCTACGCAGGTCTCGCTGTTCAGTCCGAGGGCCTTGTAGTCGTCAACCTTGGCCTTTGAGGCGTTGTAGATGACGAAGTTGGGCTCGAAGTTAGCCAGTTCCTCTTCTGTGGGCTGGATGAACATGTTCTTGATGAAGTGTGCCTGCCAGGCTACTTCCACGATGAAGCGCACGGCGAGGTGTGTGGCTGCGTTGGCGCCGCAGAAGGCGTCGACGACGTAAAGGTCTTTATTGCAGAGTTCCTTGACGGCGATTTCCTTGACCTTTGCCCATACCTCTTCGCTCATGGGATGGTTGTCGTTCTTGTAGCCTTCGGTGGTCCACCATACCTTGTCGTGGCTCTGTGCATCGTCGACGATGTACTTGTCCTTAGGCGAACGGCCGGTGAAGATACCGGTCATCACGTTCACGGCATTGAGCTCGGTGTTCTGACCCTTGTCGAAACCGGTCAGACCAGCCTTGGTCTCTTCCTCATAGAGGTACTCGTAGGACGGGTTGTGGGCAATCACGGTGCTGCCGGTGATGCCATACTGTGTCAAATCTAACTTTGCCATAATGTTTTTCTTTTCTTTTTTTATTTTGTTGTGAATATTCTTCTGTGTTTTGGGTGGGCGATTTTTCAAATCGACTGCAAAGGTACTAAGAAATTAGAAATTAAGGGTTAAGAATTAAGAATAATTAGCTTTCGCAATGTCTTTTTTCGGTTAAAGAATATAAAAAAGCACTTTCAGTGTCGTGTTTTGCTAACTCCGTTTAGCATTTCGCCAGCCTTTTGTCTAAAATCTTCATGTCCGGATAAAATCTTCACGTTCGAGAAATTTAGAGTCCCTTGATAAGGGACGGCTATAATGCAGGGATAAAAAATAATTTATTTTCTTCTCTCTTAATCAGATTTTTCGTAACTTTGCCAGCAAAACAATCTAAAACCTTTCGAAAGATGAACGTTATTAATTTCAATGAGCAGAATTCCGTCATCAACCAGTTCCTGGCCGAGCTGCGCGATGTGGACTACCAGAAGAACCTGCCGCTGTTTCGCAACAACATCCGCCGCGTGGGTCAGATGATGGCCTATGAGTTGTCGAAAACACTCAGTTACAAAGTCCTTGAGGTCACCACGCCACTCGATACTGCTGTGGTGAACGTGCCGGCCGACGAAATGGTCATCGCCACCGTGCTGCGGGCAGGACTGCCGTTCCATCAGGGGTTCCTTGACGTCTTCGACCATGCCGAGAATGCCTTCGTGTCGGCTTACCGTATGTATACCAATCGCGAGCATACCGAGGTGGGCGTCCACACGGAGTATCTGGCGTCGCCGTCGGTCGAGGGAAAGACGCTCGTCATCGTCGACCCGATGCTGGCAACGGGTGGCTCGATGGCTGCCGCCTATGAGGCTATGCTGAAGACGGGTACGCCACGTACCGTACACATCGCCTGTGTGATTGCCGCACCGGAAGGCATCGAGGTGCTCCGGCAGGCTGTTCCCGAGGACACCACCCTTTGGTGTGCGGCTATCGATGCGGGCATGAACGAGCATAAATATATCGTTCCCGGATTCGGCGATTGCGGTGACCTCTGCTTCGGCGTGAAGCTGTGATATCGGGAACCCAGCGCCGACTCGTCGGCCATTCCCTCTCTGCCGGAACTAAAAACAGTTTACCACTTTCGTAATACGGTTGGCTTACCTTGTCAGCGTTCGTTTACATCGCAAATCTGCCAGCCGAGGAATGCTTTTCTCTCTGATAATATGCAAACTTCTTTAAAAAAATTGCAGCATTAGGAAAAAAGTAGTACCTTTGCACCCCCATATCCCAATGAAGTCTACATATACATTATTATATATATAAAATATTATGTCATATTTGTTTTCATCAGAGTCTGTGTCGGAGGGACACCCCGACAAAGTAAGCGACCAGATTAGCGACGCGTTGCTCGATCAGTTCCTGGCCTACGACCCCAAGGCCCGCACGGCCATCGAGACATTTGTCACGACGGGGCAGGTGTGCATCATGGGTGAGGTGCGCTCCGAAGCGTATATCGACCTGCAGACCATCGCCCGCCGTACCATCAACAACATTGGCTATACGAAGTCGGAATATATGTTCGACGGCAACTCCTGCGGTATCCTTACGGCCATCCACGAGCAGAGTGGTGATATCAACCGTGGTGTCGACCGCGACGACGAGGAGGAGCAGGGCGCTGGCGACCAGGGAATGATGTTCGGCTATGCCACCAACGAGACCGAGGACTATATGCCCGTATCACTCTACCTGTCGCATCTGCTCATGCATGAGCTGGCTGCTATCCGTCGCGAGGGTAAGGTGATGACCTACCTGCGTCCCGACGCCAAGAGTCAGGTGACTATTGAGTATAGCGACGACGACCGTCCGCTGCGTATCCATACCATCGTCGTGTCTACCCAGCACGACGAATTCCTCGACGACGACGAGGCGATGCTCCGGCAGATCCGGCACGACGTCATCAACATCCTCATCCCACGTGTGAAGGCACGCTGCGGCAAGAAGGTGCTCGACCTCTTCAACGACGACATCATCTATCATGTCAACCCCACCGGCAAGTTCGTCATCGGCGGACCTCATGGTGACACGGGACTCACCGGTCGAAAGATCATCGTCGACACCTACGGCGGCAAGGGTGCCCACGGAGGCGGATCCTTCTCGGGCAAGGACTCGTCGAAGGTCGACCGCTCGGCAGCCTATATGGCCCGATACATCGCCAAGAACATGGTGGCGGCCGGCGTGAGCGACGAGATGCTCGTCCAGGTGAGCTACGCCATCGGTGTGGCACGCCCCGTCAATATCTATGTGAACACCTACGGAAAGAGCCATGTCAAGATGACCGACGGTGAGATTGCCGCCAAGATCAGCGACCTCTTCGACCTGCGGCCGAAGGCCATCGAGCGCACGCTGAAGTTGCGGCAGCCGATGTACCTCGAGACGGCAGCCTACGGACATATGGGACGCAAGAACGAGGTCGTCAAGAAGGTCTTCACCAGCCACTACCATCCCACCCGCGAGATAGAGGTGGAGCTCTTCACCTGGGAGAAACTCGACCGCACGGACGATATCCGTCAGGCCTTCGGACTGTAAGGTCGTCTGCGGTAGGCCCGTATCCTGAAATCATTAGTGTGAGAGGGAGCAGAGGATGATGCAACAGGACTCCATCTACAATGCCTTGCCGGCGACGGCCACCGACAGCAGTGCCGTCACGGTGCACCCGCATCGGCTGACGCCGGCCGAGGTGATGGGGTGGCTGCCCAAGGATGCCACGCCGGCGCAGCTCGACTCCGCCGTGCAACGTTACATCAAACCCTCGGAGATACACTGGAGTCAGCAGCCTGACACGCTGCGACTGCCGGGACAGGAGCTCTACAAAAGCATCTACGACCCCTTTGGCGACTACGACTACCGCGATACCTACCTGCCGAAAGCCAACTTCACACATGCTGAGTTGGAAGCCGACCGCACAGGTGCTGCCGGCGACCCCGTGCCCTATACCAGCGCCAACGACAACCTCATCACGGGACTCCTCCTCTTGTTCTTCGTCTTCTCGATGATTGCCATTCGATGGACGAAAAGCCTCTTTGTCAGGCATTTACGCTCGTTCCTATATGCCAGCCATGGAGAAAAGACACTCACCGAGACCGCCACGGAGTTCCGGTCGCAGCTGTTCCTCATCCTGCAGACCTGCGTGCTCTTCGGACTCGTCTATTTCTTCTATGCGCAGGGCGACCACACCGCCGAATTCGTCATACCCACCTATGCCGTCTTCGGCATCTTCATCGGCATCTTCATCGCCTTCTTCCTGGCTGAACTATTCTTGTTCGGCATCGTTCACTGGACTTTCTTCGATGGTAAAAAAAATGAACAATGGAACAGCTCTTTCATCTTCCTCGTTGCCATCGAAGGTCTCTTGCTCTATCCTGTTGTTCTCTTGCAGACTTATTTCGGTATTTCCGTAAAAACAACCTGTTTATATGCACTGAGTGTAGCCATTTTGTTTAAAATGCTTACGCTCTATAAGTCCTGCCAAATCTTTTTCAGAAAAAAAGAAGACTTTTTGACAATTTTTTTGTACCTTTGTGCCTTAGAAGCAATTCCCATGGCATTGCTGTGGAATTTCTTGAGAATAACGAGTCAACTTTTGAAGGTAAATTATTAGGACAAAAATTTGATGATTAAGAAAATTCTGGTATCCCAGCCAAAGCCGACAAGCGACAAGTCGCCTTACTACGATTTAGAAGCCGCCTACAAAGTGTCATGCGTCTTCCGGCCGTTCGTCAAGGTGGAAGGGCTAACAGCCAAAGAGTTCCGCCAGCAGAAAGTGAGCATCCTTGATCATACCGCCATCGTCTTCACCTCGCGGCATGCTATCGACCATTTCTTCCTCCTGGCCAAGGAACTCCATCTCAACATTCCTGAGACCATGAAGTATTTCTGCGTCACAGAGACCATCTCTCTGTACATCCAGAAATACGTGCAGTATCGCAAACGAAAGGTGTTCTTCGGAACAACAGGAAAGATACAGGACCTCGTGCCTGTCATGGCGAAGCATAAGAACGAACGCTACCTCGTGCCCATGAGCAGCGTCCACAACGACGACGTGAAAAACCTCCTCGAGGAGAAGAAACTCCACCATACCGAGTGCGTCATGTACCGCACCGTCAGCAACGACCTCACACCGGAAGAGGTGAAAGCCTTCGACTACGACATGCTCGTCTTCTTCAGCCCCTCAGGCGTGCAGGCCCTCCAGAAGAATATACCCGGCTTCAAGCAGGGCGACATCAGGATCGCCGCCTTCGGACCGTCCACCTGCAAGGCCGTCACCGATGCCGGCCTGCGCCTCGACATTCCCGCACCCACCGAGAAGCATCCCTCGATGACCAGTGCCCTGAATGCTTGGCTCAAGGAAAACCAGAAAATAGAACCCGCCAAGAAACCGGCAGCTAAGAAGGCCGCTACCACTAAAGCCACCACTGCAAAGGCCGCTACCACTAAAGCTACTACTGCAAAGGCCGCCACCACTAAGGCTGCCACTGCAAAGGCCGCCACCACTAAGGCTACCACTGCAAAGGCCCCCGCTAAGAAGACCGCGACGAAGAAGACCGCGGCCAAGAAGGAGGCGTAAGGCGCGGCCACAGCGTTCACACCTTAATAGTACATCGTTGATCAGTCCATCCACACAGACGTTGCCCAAGGAAGAGCGGCTGCACAGCAAGAAACTCATCGAGCAGCTCTTCAGCAACACCGGCAGCAAAGCACTGACGGCGTTCCCCGTCCGTGCCGTCTTCCTGACCATTGAGCGCGAAGCCCAGGTCATGCCGCCTGTGATGATGATGGTCAGCGTGTCGAAACGACACTTCAAGCATGCCGTCGACCGCAACCGCGTGAAGCGGCAGCTGCGCGAAGCCTATCGAAAAAATAAAAGTGAGCTCGTTGACTGGATGACCGCACAGCACCCCGGCGAGACCCTCTGCGTAGCCTTCGTCTGGATTGACGGCCGGCAGGCAGCCACCAGCCGCGTAGACTACTGCATGCAACAGCTCCTGCAACGCATCGGAGAACGCCTATGAACATCCCGCCGACCATCACCAACACCTTGCGGACAGCAGGACACCTGCTGAGAAAGGCGCTGTCGTGGATACTCCTCGCTCCCATCTGGGTCTATCAACACTGCATCAGCCCACTCACTCCTCCCTCCTGCCGATTCACTCCCACCTGCTCGGAATACGCCCGACAGGCCATCATCAAACACGGACCTCTCCGCGGAGCCTATCTCGCCATACGGCGCATCCTACGCTGCCACCCCTGGGGAGGAAGCGGATACGACCCCGTTCCATAGCCACCATAAACAACAGTCAATCATAAAACCCCTAAGATTATGGCAGATATTACTAGAATTGAGTACAATGGAAGCATCATTGAAGGAGAGTTTGATTCCCCTTATGAAGGCAAAGGAACTATCACCTATCCCGACGGCCGTAAATATGTAGGCGAATGGAAATACTATAAGCCCAACGGCCACGGCATCTTATATAACGCAGAGGGGAAAAAACGAATAGAAGGAAACTTTGTTGACGGCATCCTCGATGGATACGGAACGTTTTACCTTTCTGAAGGCAGACGCTACGTCGGTGAGATAGGCGTCTATGATGATATTTATAAGCCCAAAGGGCAAGGAACCGTGTACCGAAGCGATGGCACAAAATTAAACGAAGGGCACTATGAGAGAGGCGAGTTGTACGGCCCTGCGAAATTGTACGACGAGAAAGGAAACTTCTTCTTCGAGGGCGAGATCTATTATGAAAATGGAAAACTCCTTGACAAGAGCCACGGCATCCAATACTCTAACGGACGCCACAAGATGCGCGCCGTCAACGGCGAATGGGTAGTGGTTGGTGGCAGCTCCGGCCGCTCCGGCAGCTCCGGCCGCTCCGGAAGTTCCGGAAGTTCCGGTGGGTCCGGGAGTTCCGGAAAATCCGGAAACTCCGGCAGCCGTTCCGATGATGGCTGTGGCTGCGGCTCCTGCCTGGGCTCTATCGTCGCCATCCTGATCATCTGGTGGCTGCTGGGTTGGATGGGCTTCGTCGGCAAGCCCAACTTCAAATTCTTCAAGAAGCAGAAGACCGAGCAGGTTGAGCAGGTAGAAGAGAAACAGGAAGCACCCGCTAAGAAGAAGTCCGCCGGCAAGCGCAAGAAAGCGCGGCAGGCCAAGCCAGTAGAGGAACAACCTGCAGAAGAAGAGGTCAAAGGTGGCTTCCACCTGGAGCCTGTAGAAGGCAACGCCGCCGATGCCCCGGCCACAGAAGAGGCTCCGGAGGCATCCTCCGGAAAGAGCTTCCATCTGGAACCCGTAGAAGAGGTACCCTCCGTCTCTCCGTCCACCCCTGAGGAGACTCCCGCCGAATAGTGCTTTTCCATAGCCTGCCCGTGTCGGCGTCGTGCGGTTTTTCCCGCACATCCCTTTCAAGAAAGAACGAACAAACGCAATATAGAAAAAGAAACAATGAGAAAGAATTTTGTAGAAGAGCTACGCTGGCGCGGAATGCTGGCGCAAATCATGCCCGGAACAGAGGAGCTGTTACAGAAAGAGATGGTCACCGCCTACCTTGGCACCGACCCCACCGCCGACTCCCTGCACATCGGCCACCTCTGCGGCATCATGATGCTGCGCCATCTGCAGCGCTGCGGACATAAACCCATTATCCTTGTCGGAGGAGCCACCGGAATGATCGGCGACCCCAGCGGCAAGTCGCAGGAGCGCAACCTGCTCAACGACGAGACACTGCGCCACAACCAGGAATGCATCAAGGCCCAGGTGGCCAAGTTCCTTGACTTCGACAGCCAGGAGGAGAACGCTGCCGAGATGGTGAACAACTACGACTGGATGAAAGACTTCACCTTCCTCGACTTCGCCCGTGAGGTGGGTAAGCATATCACCGTGAACTATATGATGGCCAAGGAGAGCGTGCAGCAGCGCCTCAACGGCACGGCACGCGACGGACTGTCGTTCACCGAGTTCACCTACCAGCTGCTGCAGGGCTACGACTTCCTCTACCTCTACCAGCACAAGGGTGTGAAGCTCCAGCTCGGCGGCAACGACCAGTGGGGCAATATGACCACCGGTACGGAACTCATCCGCCGCACCCTCGGCAACGAGGTCGAGACCTTCGCACTCACCTGTCCCCTCATCACCAAGGCCGACGGCAAGAAATTCGGAAAGACAGAGTCCGGCAATGTGTGGCTCGACCGCAACCGCACCACTCCCTATGCCTTCTATCAGTTCTGGCTGAATGTCTCCGACGACGATGCCGAGCGCTATATCAAGATCTTCACCTCCCTCGACAAGGACACCATCGACGCCCTCATCGAGGAGCACCGCCAGGACCCCGGACGCCGCGTGCTGCAGAAGCGCCTCGCCGAGGAAGTCACCGTCATGGTACACTCCCGCGAGGACCTCGACATGGCCATCGAAGCCTCCAACATCCTCTTTGGCAAGGCTACCAAGGAGAGCCTCCTGAAGCTCGACGAGCAGACCTTCCTCGACGTGTTCAACGGTGTCCCCCGTTATACGCTCGGCAAGGATGCCCTCGGCCAGCCCGCCATTGAACTCTTCACCCGTCCCGACGTTCCCGTGTTCCCCTCGAAGGGAGAGATGCGCAAGATGGTGCAGGGCGGCGGCGTGTCGCTGAACAAGGAGAAGCTCGCCGACCAGCAGCGTCCCGTCACGGCCGACGACCTTATCGACGGCAAATACCTGCTCGTGCAGCGCGGCAAGAAGAACTACTTCCTCATCACCGTTGAGTAAGGAGGAGGACGGTTAGAAAGACAGGTTACACACGTTCGTCATGACGGCCTGAACCGACGGCCGACGGGAACGTCACGATAGCAAATAGCCCGGGGCATCCGATGCCTCGGGCTATTTTTCTTGCTGCCCACATACTGGTTGCGAAAGGCAGGGGGCGGCGTGCTTGTTACTTCTTGATGAACTCCACGCGGCGGTTCTGGGCGCGCCCCTCCTCGGTCTTGTTGTCGGCCACCGGCTCGTGGGAGCCCTTGCCGACGGCACGCAGGTTGAACGCATCGACACCCAGCGAGACAAGGGCCGTGACGATAGCCTCGGCACGCTGCTGCGACAGCGGGTCGTTCACCTTGTCGGAGCCCTGGCTGTCGGTGTGGCCCTGTACCTCGAAGCGGGCACTGGGGTTCTTCTTCATATAGTCGGCCACCTTGGCAATCTCAGCCATTGACTCGGGTTTCAGCGTGGCCTTGCCCGTATCGAAGAGGATGTTGTTGGTGACGAACTTGCCCGTCTCCTGGATGGCTTTCTCTACAGCCGACAAATCCGTCGTCTGACGCTCATAGAGGTCCTTGGCACCAGCGGCGAGAACCACATTGGTGAGACCGGCGTATTTGTATTCTCCTGTGCTGTGTATTAACAGCCGCTCAGGAGCCTTTGCGTTCGGCAGATTGACGACACGGTTACCATTGATATAGAATTTGAACGCGCGTTTGTTGAATGACACAGCAAAGTGATTCCATTGGCCTGTCTTGATGAACTTCTTGATTTGCGGCCATTCATAGTCACCGGAAGTGTCGCCTTCAGCGCCGTTGCCTTTCTCGAATCTATATCTTCCATAAGCATCGGGATTTTCCGGACGATAAAATAATGAAACCGAACCTGCCTGGTCGTTCCAGGAGCCTTTCTTCATGAAGAGCATTTCGAAGTAAAGACCGCCATAATCACCAGCCTTGCTGAGGTACATATCCCATTCCAGCGTAAAGACATCAGGCAGATATGTCTGCATGTTCTTCATCAATGGCGCCACATAGTTGTAATCACTGGTAAAGTTCAGGTATTTCTTGCCGTTGATAGAGGCAACTTCGGCGGTGCCTGCATCAACGTCCCACTTCGACGGAAACTCACCCATCTGCTCGTTGGCAAAGTCATCCTCAAAGAGAATCTCGCTGCCACGCACGAAGTCGCTCTTGTTGGCACCGGCAACGGCATCGGGGGTGTCATCCCCAGCCTCCGACTCCTCGTAGTCGGCATCGTCGTTGTCCGACTTCTTGTCCTTCTTGGATTTCTTCCCGTCGAGCACATCGTCCATCTCGTCGTCGACGGTCCGTTCCACCTTGTTCTCTATTTTCTCCTTGGCCTTGTTGAGGGCTTTCTCACCAAGCTTTTTCAGGAAACCCTGGGCATCGGCCTCCATGCTGCAGGCCATGGCCAGAATAATGATTGCAATAAGTTTCTTCATAGTTCTCTTTCGTTATTAGTGATGGCTTATTTGGATATCGCTGCAAAGATAGCGATAACGGCGGAATTACACAATCCCCCAAATGGGGGTATTTTTGAGGGTGAAAGCATGAGAAGGAGGTTGATAATTTGCAGATATAAAAGAAAATGATTAACTTTGCCCACATGACTAAACGACTATTACTCATCCTCATCGCCCTGACGGCATGCCTGCACAACGTCATGGGCTACGCCGACCACAGAAACAGAAAGGTAGACTCCCTGGAGACCGTGCTGCGCAGTGGCGTCGAGCTGACCGACACCGACCGCTTGAGAATCTATCTCAACCTGATGAGCGGATATGCCAACACCGACGGACAGAAGGCGATAGCCTATGCCGAAAAAGCCATCGCACTGTCCTATCGGCTGAATGCCCTCAATGCCCGCGAGAGCGCCGTCTACCAGCTGGGCCTGCAGGCCTATGGCCGCGAGGACTACGACCGCGCGGTGGACTATTTCCAGTGGGGACTGGCCGTCACCGACTCCATGCGCGGCGACCGCCGTTATACGCCTTCCGACATCGACGATAACCTGTCGCAGCTCTATGGGGCACTCGGCAACCTGTATAACATGCAGGACAAGGCGCACCTCGCCGTCGCCTACTACCAGCGCGCACTCCCCATCTTCGAACGCCACGGATGGCTCGAGAGCCAGACTATCCTCTATCATAACATCGGTGAGCTCTATGAGACCATGGGCAACGACAGCGAAGCCGAACGTAACTTCCTGATGGCGATAGAGAAAGCGACGCTGTCTGGCGACTCGCTCATGGTGGCACTGGCACAGAAGGGACTCACGAAAGTCTATCTCGGACGCGACTACGACAAGGCACGCGCCGTCGGCGAGGCTGCCTACAGCTACTATCATGCCCATCGCGACGAAGACCTCGGCGACTACACCACCGTCCTCGTCTCGCTGGCCCGACTCCACATGACCACCGGCCATGAGGACCTGCCACGGGCAAAGGCCTACGCCGCCGAGGCGCTGTCGTATGCCGACGCCAACCTGATGCCTGAGCTCCGCTACGACATCTATGCCGCAAACTGCGAGGTGGCCATGGCAGAGCGCCAGTGGGAGAAAGCCCTGCAGTATGGTCTGCGCTCTATCCATGATGACGCCGGTGCCACACGCACTGACGTCGGCTGCTACGTGCTCCTGGCCCAGATCTATACCGAGCTCGGCGACAAGGCGCAGGCGCGTGCGTATATTAACAAGATATATAACACGCTCGAGCGCAGCTCCACCGAACACTATCAGGCGGGACTCTCGGAGATGCAGGTCGTCTACGAGACGGAGAAGAAGGAGGCTGCCATCCACCAGCTGGAACACCAGCGACGCATCCTCACCTGGGGCGTGGCACTCATCGCCATGGTACTCCTCCTGACCGTGCTCACCTTCTTCCTCCTCTGGCGCAGCATACGGCTGAACAGGCAGAATGCCCTCGTCATGGCGAAACTCGAAGGCGAGAAGGAAGAACGCGTACGACTCGCCCGCGACCTCCACGACCGCCTCGGCGGCATCCTCACCGCCCTGAAGCTACAGCTCGCCGGACAGCACGGCGAGCACACCGCTGCCGCACCTGCTGATGCGGCCGACCTGCCCGCGGTCACGACAGCCCTCGCCGACGAGGCCCTGCGCGAGATGCGCAACGTCGCCCATCACCTGCTCCCCGACAGCCTGTCGCGGCACGGACTGCGCACCGCCCTGCGCGAATACTGCCAGACGATGAAGAACGTGTCGTTTGCCTTCGCCGGCGACGACCGCCACATCGACCACGAAGAGGCTATCTACTGTATCGTCTACGAGCTCGTGAACAACGCCGTGAAGAGTGCCGATGCCGACCATATCCGTGTACAGATGACCGTTGCCGACGATCAGACCGTCATCAACGTCAGCGACGACGGCCGCGGGCTGCCGCAGGTCGTCGCCGACGAGGGTATGGGACTCCATAACATCCGTGAGCGGGTGGCTGCCATCGGAGGCATCGTCGACATCTGTTCCTATCCACGGAAGGGTACGGAGTTCAATATCATTCTCCCGAAAGCATAAGAAACCCCCATATGGGGGATTGCGTGTTTCCTTGAAAATGCGTACCTTTGCAAGTGACATTATTATTTATGAATACATAAACATAAGGAAAAATGGAAAAACTGAAGAAAATGATGTTCATGGGACTGATGGTTCTTGGGTGTATGACATTCGGAGCCTGTGGCGACGATGACGACAATTCTGGCGAGCAGGGCGGCAACGGCACTGAAGTGACGGTCACCAAGCCGGAAATCAAGGAGACGGCCAACCAGCTGGTACTCACCTATACCATGGTGACCAAGGGCGGGTCCTGCAATGTGAAGTGGACATGCGACTTCGAAGGCGACAAGCTGGTAAAGTCCATCATGACACAGACCTTCAGCAAGGAGTCAGATGCCCGGGCATCCTTCGAGGCTTACAAGGCCGACCCCGAGGATGCCGGCGAATATTCTCTTAACGGCAAGACCATCACGGTCGATAACACCGAGCAATACAAAGGAGAATCGAAGCAGGTCATCAAGATGACCATGGAAGCCATTAAGGCACAATACACTAAATAACCCCGGGCAGCAGATGATCAAAGCCATTATCGTTGACGACCACCAGCTGGTGGCTGAAGGCTTTAAACAACTGATTGACAACAATAAGACAGCCGATGTCGTGGCCATCACAGGCACGATAGCGGCTGCCTGCCCACTGATACGCGACCATCAGCCCGACCTGCTGATGCTCGACGTGGCACTGCCCGGCAGCAACGGCATCGATGCACTGCCACAGCTCAAGGCGCTCTGTCCGCACATGCGTGTCATCATCATTACGATGTATGCAGAGCCTGCCGTCATCCGGCAGGCCATCGACGCCCATGCCGACGGCTACCTGCTGAAGTCGGCGGCGCCCGGTGAACTCGTTGAGGCCATCAACACCGTCATGAGCGGAAACACCTTCATCTGTCGGGAGGCAAAGGACATCATCAACGGCATCCCTGAGGACCTGCCGGCCATCACCCTTCGCGAGCGCGACATCCTGCGCCTGCTCGCCAACGGATACTCCATCAAGGAGACGGCCAACCGCCTGTGTCTCGCCTTTGAGACCGTCCACAGCTACACCAAGAGCCTCCGTCAGAAGCTCCACTGCAACAATATGGCTTCGCTCGTTCGCAAAGCCATCGAGCTCCACCTGATATAAGAAAATTGGTTGGTTTCTTTTCCGGCTAATCCGGGAATTCCGGCCAATCTGGGGATTCCGGAATCTCCGGACTTTCCGGAATCCCCGGAATCTCCGGATTCTCCGGACTCTCCGGACTCTCCGGAATCTCCGGAAAATCCGGAAAATCCGGAAAATCCGGCTTCTCATTCCTCATTTCTCATTTCTCATTTCTCATTTCTCATTTCTCATTCCTCATTTCTCATTTCTCATTTCTCATTTCTCATTTCCCCTCTCTTCCTCCGCTGAGGATTTTGCGGATGTCGTGGAGTTTGTTCAGGGCTTCCATGGGAGTGAGGTTGTTGATGTCGAGGTTGAGGATCTCGTCACGGATCTGGGTGAGCACGGGGTCGTCGAGCTGGAAGAACGACAGCTGCATGCCCTCGCGTGTGGCGTCGATGGCCTGTGCCGACGGCTTTCCCACGCTGCCCACCTGGCTGTTGTCGGCCTCGAGCTGGCGGAGGATGGTGTTGGCGCGTTTGACGATGCTCTTCGGCATGCCTGCGATGTCGGCCACGTGGATACCGAAGGAGTGTTCCGAGCCGCCGCGCTCGAGCTTGCGCAGGAAGATCACGCGGCCGTCCTTCTCGCGCACGGAGACGTTATAGTTCTTGATACGCGAAAAGTTCTTCTCCATCTCGTTCAGCTCATGGTAGTGGGTGGCGAAGAGGGTGCGGGCCTGTGCGCGCGGCTGCTCGTGCAGATACTCCACGATGGCCCAGGCGATGGAGATGCCGTCGTAGGTGGATGTGCCGCGTCCGAGTTCGTCGAAGAGTACGAGCGACCGTGGTGACACATTGTTCAGGATGTTTGCGGCCTCTGTCATCTCCACCATGAAGGTAGACTCTCCGAGCGACAGGTTGTCCGACGCACCCACACGGGTGAAGATCTTGTCCACCACGCCGATGCGTGCGCTCTCGGCGGGCACGAAGCAGCCGATCTGTGCCATGAGGGTGATCAGCGCTGTCTGTCGCAGCAGGGCCGACTTACCGGCCATGTTCGGACCGGTGATGATGACAATCTGTTGTTTTGTGGTGTCCAGATACACGTCGTTCGGCACGTAGCGCTCGCCTAATGGCAGCTGTGTCTCGATGACGGGGTGGCGTCCCTGCCGGATGTCGAGTTCGGTGGTGTCGTCGACGACGGGCATGACGTAGCGGTGCTCCTCGGCGGCCTTGGCGAAGGCCAGCAGCACGTCTATCTGTGCGATGGTCGCCGCACTGTGCTGCACGCCGGTGATGAACTGCTGTGCGTAGCTGATGAGTTCGCTGAAGAGGCGTTCCTCGAGCGACTGTATCTTCTCCTCGGCGCCGAGGATCTTCTCTTCGTATTCCTTCAGTTCCTGGGTGATATAGCGTTCGGCCTGTGCCAGTGTCTGCTTGCGTATCCAGTCCTGCGGCACCTGCTCCTTATAGGTGTTGCGCACTTCGAGGTAGTATCCGAAGACGTTGTTGAAGCCTACCTTCAGCGACTGTATGCCCGTCTTCTCTACCTCCCGCTCTTGGATATGCAGCAGGTATTCCTTGCCGTGGCGAGAGATGGTGCGCAGCTCGTCGAGTTCGGCGTTATAGCCGTCGGCGATGAAGTCGCCCTTGCTGATGAGGGCTGGCGGGTCGGGCTGCAGCTCCTGCCGGATGCGGTCGCGCAGTTCCTGGCACGGTTCTATGTGCTGCCCCATGGCTCTCAGTGCCTCTTTGTCGGCTGTCAGGCAGGCCTCCTTCACGGGTTCCAGGGCGTCGAGGGCGATGCGCAGCTGTTGCATCTCGCGCGGCGACACGCGTCCGACGGCCACCTTCGAGATGATGCGTTCGAGGTCACCGATGCGGTGCAGCTGTTCGTCGATGGCGGTGCGGAAGTCGGGGTGGCGGAAGAAGGCTTCCACCACGCTCTGCCGGAGCGTTATCGCCTTCACATCCTTCAGGGGGAACACCAGCCATCTCCGCAGCAGACGGCCGCCCATCGGCGTCGTCGTGCGGTCGATGACATCGAGGAGCGATGCCCCCTCGTCGTTCATCGGGCTGAGCAGCTCCAGCGAGCGGATGGTGAACTTGTCGAGGCGCACGTAGCGTTCCTCTTCTATCCGCGACAGACGGGTGATATGTCCGATCTGTGCGTGCTGGGTCATCTCGAGATACTGCATGATGGCGCCGGCGGCGATGATGCCGCTTTTGAGGTGTTCCACGCCGAAGCCTTTCAGCGACTTCACGCCGAAGTGGCGCAGCAGCTTCTGATGGGCGTTCTGCTCGGTGAACACCCAGTCGTCGAGTTCGAAGATGCAGTAGCGGGTGCCGAAGTATTGTTCAAATTCGCGGCGGCAGGCCCTGTCGAAGAGTACCTCCTTCGGTTGGAAGTTCGAGAGCATCTTCTCCACGTAGTCGTAGGTGCCCTCGCCGGTGAGGAACTCACCCGTGGAGATGTCGAGAAAGGCGATGCCGCAGGCGCCCTTGCCGAAGTGTATGGCAGCCAGGAAGTTGTTCTCTTTGTAGGAGAGCACGTTGTCGCTCATTGCCACGCCGGGCGTGACGAGCTCGGTGATGCCGCGCTTGACGAGTGTCTTCGTGAGTTTCGGGTCTTCCAGCTGGTCGCAGATGGCCACGCGCCGTCCTGCCCTGACGAGTTTCGGCAGGTAGGTGTCCAGTGCGTGGTGGGGGAAGCCGGCCATCTCTGTTGCCGACGTGCTGTTGCTGTTGCCGTTGTTTCTTCTGGTGAGGGTGATGCCGAGGATGCGTGCGGCGTCCACGGCATCGTCACAGTAGGTCTCATAGAAGTCGCCGCAACGGAACAGCAGCAGCGCATCGGGATGTTTCTCCTTCAGCGAGAAAAACTGTTTCATCATCGGGGTGAGGGCTTTGTCTTTTGAGGCCATGGTTCTGTGGGTGTGGTATGTGGTGTGAATACTCTTTTTTCTAATTCGTCGTCATCGTTATGAATAAGCAAAGTTACGTTTATTTTTCTGCCTTGCCAAATTCTTATTCTTCTTTTTTGTTTTTTTAGCGATTGCACATCGCCCTTCCTAAGCATCGGAAAACCAAAATCGGCGAATTTGGTGAGCAAAATCGCCGAATTTGGTGAGCAAATTCGCCGATTTTGGTGTGACGATCCTTAGGATCCTTGTCGGCGTTGGATTTCATCCGACCTTTTCCTCGCCAAGGCAGACATCAAGCAAGCTTGGTCTGCTCTTTTGGCTTAACGAAAACGTTTTTTTGAAAACGGCAGGAGGAGATAGGCTTTTGTGGCTGCCGTTGTTGGGTGTCTATGTTCAGTTCAATCTGTATTTATGTATTTTTTTGTCTGTATAAATAACAGCAATCGACTGATTGTATAACTTTGTAAGCTAACGTGTTGCGTGAAATTTTACACCATTGATATTCTGTATTTTTAGGTGTATTTATTGGCAAGGCATGAAGAAAGGTCGTAACTTTGCATCGTCTGTGAGTAGATAATGCGTTCAGAAATAACATGGTAATATAAAAACGATATCTCTTTCTTTCGGGGGGCTGTCGGTTGGGGATAGTGACGATCACATCATAATCTTCTATAGGTAAAGGCAACAGAGTGATGGTCTTTCTTCCCAGCGCTGCCCTCTTTTTTTGTGCCTTGTCGGAAGGGCCGGAGGTTCCGGAGATTCCGGATATTCCGGAGGTTCCGGATTTTCCGGATATTCCGGATTATTTCCTCTTGAAATGTTCGATGAGATTGGTGCCGTAGGTCTCCTGGCCTATGGCGATGAGGTCGTCGGGTAGGGTGGGGGCTGGTGTGCCGTCGCTGATGGTGACGGCTGTTGCCGTCTCTCGCCGCACCTCGTCGTACAGGCCGGCACGGATGAAGGCTTCGAGCGTCTGTCGTCCGCCCTCTACGATGAGCGACTGCAGCTGTTGTTCGCGGCAGGTGCTGAGGATGTCGTCGATGGTGTTGTCGTGGCTGAGCACGAACCGCCAGGGGTTGCGACCTGTCCAGTGGCGCACGGTGAGTAGTGGGTGTTCGCGGCTGTCGGTGGTGTGTCCGACGACGATGGCGTCTTCCTCTGCCCGCAGCTGGTGTACGAGGATCTGGGTGAGTGGTGTGGAGAAGGCTGCCGCTGTGCCGTGGTCGTCGATGTAGGCGTTGCTGCTCTGTGCCCATTTCAGGATGATGTAGGGCCGTTGCTTGCTGTGGAAGGTGAAGAACCGTCGGTTGAGCCATTGGCATTCCTGTTCGAGGATGCCCGTTGTGACGTCGATGCCGGCGTTGCGCAGCTTGCTGATGCCGCGTCCCTGCACTTTGGCGAAGGGGTCGATGCATCCTACGACGACGCGTCTGACGCCCTCGCTGATGATGCGGTCGGCGCAGGGTGGTGTCTTTCCGTAGTGTGAGCAGGGTTCCAGGCTGACGTAGATGCTGGCGTCGTGGAGGAGGTGCCTGTTGCTTTCGCTGACGGCGTTGAAGGCGTTCACCTCGGCATGTGCCTCTCCGCAGCGTCGGTGGTATCCCTCGCCGATGATGCGTCCGTCGGCGTCGGTGATGACGGCGCCGACCATGGGGTTGGGTCGTGTGGCGGTTCCTCCGCAGCGTGCCAGCTGCAGGCATCGCCGCATCATCTGTTCGTCGGTCGTTGTCTTCGTCATGGTCAGTTCATTCCGATGCTCTTGACGCGCTCCTCGAACTCGTTGCGGTTGCAGAGGGCGTGTGTCTTGATGCGGTTGCGGTAGTTGTAGATGGTTCCCGGCGGGTAGTTCAGGAATTCAGCGATGCGTGAGCTCTCTTCGATGCCCAGTCGGATGAGTGCGAAGATGCGGATGGTTGTTGGCAGCGGCTTGTCGGGGTTGTAGGTGAAGCGGCTGTCGTCTTCGAGCAGTTCGTTGAAGTGTTCGATGAAGTTAGGGAACATGTTGATGAAGATGTGGTCGAAGCGTGCGAGGAGCTCTTTGTGCTCGTCTTCGCGCAGCTGTTCGGACTGTGTCATCTTGAGCAGTTCGTTTTGTTGTCCTGCCTTGAGTTTCCGGTTCACCTTGATGCGGTATTTGTCGAGTTTGTCGATGTAGTCGGAGCAGATGCTGAAGAACTGTCCGATGTATTCTTCCTTGAGTCGGTTGGCCTCGTTGAGTTGGATGTTCGACAGTTCCAGCTGTGCGTTGAATCCCTCGAGTCGTGCGTTGGTGGCGGCGAGGTTGCTTCGTGCTGCCGACAGCAGTTTTCCGCGTCGTTTCATCTGTAGGTAAGCTGTTGCGAGGAGGAGTGCGAGGAGGGTGGTGGCGACGGCGAGGATGGCGAGTCGTCTGTTGGCGCGTTGTAGTTGTTTGTTATAGCTGTCGTTGATGCTGGTGAAGACGGGTGAGATGAGTGAGGTGAGCATGCGTGCGTTGAATTTCAGCACGCAGCGCCAGGAGTGTTCCACGTAGGGGTATGACCTGTTGAGGTCGCCTTCGTCGGCGAGTATCTGTGCGAGGCTCCACAGTGCCATCTGGTGTTTGACGCTGTTGCGGATGTCGCTGATTGATGACTCCACGAGCCAGTATTTGCGTTGCTCTTTCTCTCCTCGGTATCCAGCGAGCTCGGCGAGGTAGTAGGCGACGACGGCGTAGTCGCGGCTGTAGCGTGTCAGGTCGTTCTCCCATTGGCGGCATACCTCGGTGGCCTCGTCGTATTTCTTCTCGCCGATGAGGACGTTGCAGTGGGTCTGCAGGTAGAGTGTCGGGTCGTAGTGGTCGAGCAGGAGCAGGGAGTCACGGTAGGCTGCTGCCTGCTGGTAGTATTCCGTCTTCTTGCCCCCCTGGCTTTCGTTTCCCATGTGTTCATAGAGGTTGGCGAAGGTCGACAGGTAGCGGCTGCGGATGCTGTCGGGCAGGTCGTCGGCGCGGAATACCGACAGCTGGTCGTAGGCGTCGCGGTGGTTGCTGGAGTAGACGTATTGGTTGATGAGCATCAGCCTGTCGAGGGCGATGGTGGCTCTGTCGCCGAGTCGTTCGGCGTACTCCAGTGTACGGCGGAAGTAGTAGATGGCGGAGTCGTTGACGAACGAGTGGTACTCCTGTCCCAGCTGTGCTGCCAGATGGTGGGCGTCGTCGGTGCGGCGTGTTGCCGTCAGCTCGTTGCGCAGCGAGTCTATGCGGCGCTCCTTCAGGTTGTCATAGGCTTCCGACTGTCCCAGCTCGTGTTCCAGCAGGTCGTAGTTGGGTGTGTGGTCGCCGTCCTGTGCTGTCAGCGTGAGTAAGGGCGTGAGGAGCACGAAAAGGAAGACTGTTCTCTTCATACGCATTCTGGTTTTCGGGCAAAGGTACGAAGAAATTTGGAATGCCCCAAATATTTTCGGGGGTTTTGTGTTCCGGGGCCGGGGATTCCGGAAATTCCGGAGATTCCGGATATTCCGGATTCCCCAGGAAAAAATGCGGTGCCAGCGTGAAACTTTTTTGGGGGTAAAGGCGCTTTTGTTAATTCGTTTTCGACATTTTACCCCCCCCCTAACGGTGTTAACAGGTGTTAAATATTAGCCTCAAGACCAACAATTAACAAAAAAATGTCATCAATTTTATTGTATTATCCATAAAAATGTAATATCTTTGTAGCCAATATACCTGTGTGCGTATTAAATAATATCGTGAAACATCGCAAAAGTGTGTAGCTTGGAAAGGTAAATTGATTGTGTCCGAGCACACGAGCCGAGTTTAAGAAAGTTTGACACGAGCACGAGCTTAAGAAAGAATGAGAAGAAAGAGAACAAAGAATGAGAAGAAAGAGAACAATGTTACAACTAGATAATAAATTTCGTATGACACGGAAAAACCTATGCCTGTTCCTGTTGTGGATCGGTTTTGCTTGTTCGGCTTACGGCCAGGATTTCGTAGTGAAGAACAACCTTCTCTACGATGCTACGCTCACGCCGAACCTGGGCTTTGAGTTTAATCCTGCCGGCAGCCGCGTGACTGTCGGTGTGAATGCCGGCTACCGTCCCTGGCCTACCGACGACAACAAGAACCGCAAGTACCGCCACCTGATGATTGCACCGCAGATGCATATCTATCTCAACGACAGCGTCTACCACAAGGGCTTCATCGGGGTGACCGGCATCTACAGTCACTACAACGTGGCATCGCTGAAGTTCCCCTTCGGCATGTGGCGCAGCGTGCGCGACGAGCGCCGGCAGGGCGACCTCTACGCCCTCGGCATCAGCTACGGCCGCTCGTTCTGGCTGGACGACCGCAGCAGCTGGATAGGACGCCACCTGCGCATGGAGGTGGAGGCCGGTCCTGACTTCGGCATCACCAGCTACACCCGCTACGACTGCGGACACTGCGGTGCCGAGCGCGGCAAGGACACCAAGGCATTCGTCATGCCCAAGCTCTCCCTCCAGCTGGCCTATAACATCGTGGGCCGCGACACGCTGGAGAAGAAGGCACCCGTCATCGTCACCCCGCCGACACCCATCCAGCCGAAGGCTGTGCCCGAGGAATACGTGCCGCAGCTGACCGTGCCCTTCGTGGAAGACTTCCAGGGTGCCGCCGACAACTGGCGCAAGGACAACCCCGTGCTCGTTCTGGAGTCGGAATACAAGCCGTACGACAATACGCGCATCCTGCGTAAAGAGAAAGGAATGCTCTACGTGCACTTCCCGTTCGACAAGACCACGCTGCTCTATGACTTCCGCGACAACGGACCCGTCCTCGACCGCATCGTAGACATCACCCGCGACATCATGGCCGACAGCACCTCCAGCGTGCGCCGCATCCAGATCGTCGGTCTGGCATCCGTAGAAGGTAACACCCCCCACAACCAGGAACTGTCAGAAGGTCGTGCCCAAGCCCTCAAGCGCTATGTGCAGGAGCGTGTCGACACCCCCGACAGCCTCTACGAGCTCAATGCCGGCGGCGAGGCATGGACGGAGTTCCGCGACCAGGTCAACGACCTGCTGACCGACGAGGACTTCCGCCGGAAGATTGCCGTGAACAGCAAGATTGCCGAGCCCACCGAGGCCCAGCTGCGCGAGGCTCTCGACATCATCGACAACGAGACGAACCCCAACCGTCGCGAGCAGCGCCTGAAGCGCCATGCCACATGGCCCTTCATGCGTGACCACATCCTCACCGACCAGCGTAACTCCGGATACCTGCGTATCTACTATGACTACGTGCCCGATGAGAATGCCAAGGCCATCAACGAGGCCAGCGAGTTGCTCAATGCCGGACGCTACGACGAGGCCCTGGCCCGTCTGGAAGGTGTCAAGGACGACCCGCGCGCTGCCAACACCCTCGGAACGACGCTGTTCCGCCTGAAGCGCTACGAGGAGGCCAAGAAGGCCTGGCAGTATGGTGCCGACAACGGCAACGAGGCCGCCGGGAAGAACCTCCGCGAGTATATGTACTTCCTCGACCGCCAGCGCCAGCGTCAGGATGCCATCGACTTCAACCGCCGGCTGACAGGCAACACAGGAGAATGAGACGAGGTGCCATGACGTTTTAAGGTCGAAACTTTCGACTTTAAAAAGCCAAGAAGGAAGCGGGAAGCATTCGAAGTATGCTTATAAGCAATTTTGCAGTCTTGAAACTGCGACATAAAATAAAAAGAAAAAAAGAATAAGGGTAAAGGGAAAACAAAAACAAGAATCGCGAGAGAATGCATTTCTCATTCGTCGTTTAAACAGCAAACACCCCAAAAGGGAAGAAAAAATAAAAGTATTAACAATAAAAATGTTTTTTAAAAAAAGTATGAAAAAGTTTTTTGATTATGCGAAAGTCGGTGCGATAGCACTCGTATTCGCTGGACTTGCAGGCTGCTCTTCCGAAGAGGATGTAGTAGTCAACAATCCTAACTACAACCCCGAGACAGGCGAGGTGACGACCAGCTTCGTCATGAACGTCAACACCAACAGAACGCCCATCACGCGTATGAACTCTGCCAACACGCAGGCAACGACGACTGATCTCTTCCGTGGTATCACCGACGCCCACCTGCTGAGCTTCCTGCGCACTGCTTCGCTCAAAGACGGCGCCCATGTTCTTGAATCCAGTGTTGCTCCCAACAAGCACTACACACTGGGTAATGTCTACAGCACTGGTCAGGCTAAGACCGACGGCTCAATGAGCCATCGTATTCTGGAGCTGGCTCTGCCCACAGAGACCAACGTCCTGATGTTCTACGGTAAGGCTCCTAAGACAGCAACCGACGGTTTCGCTCAGGGTAATATCGATTACCTCCCGAATGTGACCAACGCCAATGCTACCAACCTGGCTAACTACGACTTCGCCGTGAAGCGGATTGTGGAGGTCAACGCCAGCGGTTACAACCAGACCTTCCGCAACTATGGTGACCTGCTTTCCGCAGCCCTCAACTGGGTGCTCGCTTCGAAGATTGAGAACTATGACGTGCAGTATGATGCCAATGGAAATGGTGCAATAGACGGTGTTGCGAATCCCACTGATCCAAGCGAATATACTGAGCACTATAAGACTACATTGTCTTGGTTCCAGTTTGTTACTGTGACCGGTACTCCATCTACTGGCGTCACCGTAAAGGCGGCTTCTAAGGCTCCGGCTGACGGCTCGCCTATGTGTGCCATCGGTGAAATTATGGGTCAGGCACTGGCAGAGATTTGCACGGTCGAAAATGGTGAAGTTCGTGCCGGTTCAGGTCCTGCCGTGGCTCGTATGCTGGGCGACGTGAAGGTGATTATGGACCGAATCCTCACAAGTGCCCCCACCTCGCTGTATGAAGCTAAGGCTCAGGCTCTGGCTAAAAAGATTAGCGACAATATTGGTGTCATCCTGACCGGCACAGCTCCTTCGATGACATGGAATGATTATACCACGGTTGTATCTGCTATTGGTTACACAGGATCAACTGACGGTATTAGTGGAGCAGCAGGTAAGACTGCCCTTCAGTCATACCCCGTTGATAGGTTTCACGTTCCTGCCGGTTGTACACAGATTGCCATTGCTGAGGCTACAGCATCTGTTGAGGATGCTGGAATCCCCGGTTGGGTAAAAACTCCCGGTTCAGTGAAATTCAAACACGTCGGAAATGTCGGACTGTTCAATGGTGGCGAATCAACCACCTCTTGCTACAATGTGTACTATCCCGCAGAGCTCTGCTACTGGGGTAACTCTCCCGTGCGTGTGACCGATCAGGCTGTTACAGAGGCTGAATATCCTCAGGGCGTCACACCTTGGGTGACCGACGGCTCATGGACCAGCAAGAACTGGACGAAGGATGCTCACGTGGTGTCTACTACCCGTTCGGTGGCTATGCAGTATAACATCAACTATGGTCCTGCTATGCTGAAGAGCACCGTGAAGTATGGCGCAACTAAGCTGTACGACAACAACCACGCTATTCAGGTGGCTAAGAATTCTTCGCTGGGTACTTCTGACGAGCCCAATGCCGAGCTCACCGTTACCGATGGCACTTTCACCCTGAATGGTATCCTCATTGGTGGCGTGGCAACCAAGGTGGGCTGGAACTTCCTCCCCGTTGAAGGCTCAACCTTCAACAACGCCATCTACGACAATGCCATTGTTAACACTGCTATCCCCACAAGCGGCACATCAGAGGCCAACTACACCCTCGTATGGGACAACTGGAACGAGTCACTCAGGGGCAAGTGCCAGAATCCTGTGTATGTATGTCTCGAGTTCGTGAACAACTCTGGTAAGGACTTCTGGGGTAAGCATAACATCATCCGTGCCGGTGGCATCTTCTACATCGTCGGTAAGCTCGATCCCAACGCTGGTACCCTCGCTCCCGCAAATCCCGGCAATCCCACAGCAGAAGAGCTGGCTAAGGGTGTTGTCTGGCCTACAGCAGGTACTACCTGTCTGCCTCCTCACGATGCAGATGGTAACTGCCTCAAGGAGCGTCGCGTGTTCATCCAGGACTTCGTGACCACCGCTAACTTCGTCATCGGTGAGAACTCTCTGCAGAGTGCTTACAACACCGTTCCCGACCTGCGCTCCACGCAGATCTCCCTCGGTCTGAACGTTGACCTGCAGTGGGGTAGCGGTCTGACCTTCAACGATGTCGTCCTCGGCCAGTAATCACCCGACGGCTCGCATGAGCCACTCTTAAACATATATCATGAGGGTGCACCCCGTGCACCACGAGCGGTGCACCCTCATAGATATAAATAATAAAAGTACGCATATATAATAATAGGTACGCGCGTAAAAAAAAGAAAAATAGAATGACAATGTTTAAGAAATATCTGTTTGGAGGAATGCTCTTCACCATGGCGAGCGTTCTGTTCACAGCTTGCTCAGCTATCGACGACGACCTGTCAGACTGTCAGCAGAATTTCAGCGTCCACTATCAAGTACGCCTGAAGACAACCCTCACCACACAGGTGGAAACCGTCCTGAGAAGCCGCTTCAACGAACCCGAGGTGGCCACACTGCTGGAAGACTCGCTGAAGAATATCTTCCGGGAGTTCGCACACGACGTAGACCTGTCATTCTATATCAACGAAGACCGCAGACAATACAAACACGCCATCATGGACGACAACCAGGCCGTCTATGAGATGGAACTGCCCGCCGACGACTACCGGCATCTGGCCCTCGCCAACTTCATGCTCGAGCCCACCGTCGATGTCAGTGGCGGCGACAAGCAGAAGCAGCACTATATCCAACAGACCGGACCCCGCGAACTCAACAAGGGACATAACGCCGGACTCTTCACCGCACGCGCGAACATGAACGTGCTGGGAAACATCGACCAGACCTTCAACGTCACCCTGTACATGGTGAACAGCGCCAGCATCCTGCTCATACGCACCGACGGCGTAGACTATAAGGACGTGAAAGTGACCAGCAGCGACTTCGCCGACGGATTCTATGTCGACGACAGCCTGTTCACCTATAACAACAACCGCGTGGTGAACGACCTGCGCGTCACAACGCCACCCGTGGAGCGTGAGGTGTTCTACGCCATCACCTTCCCCAGCTGCGACACGCCCGAGCTGGCACAGACCAACTATCCCGACGAGGTCAGCCGTGCCGACGGCTCCACAGGAGCTACTGACGAGGACCGCGTATGGCGCAAGACCGTCTACGTCACCCTGCCTGACGGCAAGGTCACCCGCACCGTCATCAACGTGCACCAACCCCTGCTGGCCGGACAGGTGTCCATCATCTACTGCTACATGAAGCCGGACGGAGCAATCTGGTCGCCCAACGTGGAAGTAGGTACCTCTGTCACCTTCGACTGGAAAGAAGGACTCGTCATCGAAGACGGCAGATAAAAAACCTAGGACTGCCTAGGAACCCCTAGGAAAACCTAGGAAAACCTAGGAAGACCTAGGAAAGCCTAGGAAGACCTAGGAAAGCCTAAAAAAAAGAAAGAAAGAAGAAAATGAAAAAGCTTCACGACATATCCCTGCTGATAGCACTCCTGATCGTAGGACTGCTCACATCCGCATGCAACGAGCACGAGGACATCGTCACCCCGGAGACCCTGCAGGTCATCCCCGTACACCTCGCCTTCTCGCTGCCACAGCGCATCGCTGGCACACGGATGGCATCCACCCGAATGACGGGCGACGTCGTGCAGCTCAGCGAAGACGCAGCAGGATTCCGCGGACTCGCCGACATCCGCCTGCTCTGCTTCAACGCCTATCCCACGGAGACAACAGAGAAGGTAGGCCCGATGGTAGACCTCGGTTCCACAGGCACCTACACCTACGAGGGCGTCATCAACACCGACTATAACATCGTATCAGAGATACAGGTGCCCGTGGGCATCACGCACGTCGCCTTCTACTGCCGCGCCAACGACAACCCCACCACTCATGCCGAGAAAGCATACTACGGCACACTGGAGCGCGTGGGCATCGACCGCACCACCTATACCGGCAACGGCGACATGCGCTTCCGACCCGTGCAGATCTGCCCCACCGCCGACCGGCTGGGCGAGAGCTCCATCGGATATGCATTGCTCACCCTCGTCAACGAGCTGATGAACACCTTCGTCAGCGAACCCGCACCCAACGACAAGTGGTCCACCGCCACACACTGGGCACTCAACGAGTCGTACCAGGCCATGCGCCGGCTCACCACCTCCTCGTCGTTCAACATCCAGGTGATGCTCGGCAAGGTGCGCAGGACACTCATGAACGTCACACCGGCAGAGCCGGGATATGCCCTCGCACAGGCACTCATCAGCAAGATCGAGGCCAACTGCGCATCCATCGACGCCACCGACCCCGAGAAGGTCACCCTGCTCGACAAATACCAGGGCTTCCCGCAGGACATCAACCTGCCGTCGGGAGTAGCACGCTTCGTATGGAACGACACGGAGACACGCTATGAGTTCCCCACCGACAACGACTACGGTAAGGGTCTCAACCTGCCCAACCCCACCGACTACGTCTATCCGCCGAACCTGCAGTATCAGATCTTCTCCGACATCATGGCCAGCGACTCTACCGTGCTCCTGGACAAGATCATCAGAGACAATGCCGGCAACAACACCCCGGGAGGACCCAACAACCCGACGAGCTACCAGAGCTGGTCGAACATCATCCGCGAAGCCTATGCCGACGGCACCAACAAGGTGGAGCCCACCACACAGTCGGTATCCATGGTGAAACAGGTGGAATATGCCGTCGGACGACTCGCCACGCGCGTCATGCTGCAGAGCTCCACGCTCTACGACGCCAAGGGAAGAGCCTACGACGCCTCGGCAGGATTTACCCTCGTCGGCGTCCTCATCGGCAGCCAGCGCGAGGTGGACTACGACTTCCAGCCCATCGGCAGCAGCCGCCAGTTTGCCATCTACGACACCAGCCTCAACGGCGGACCGATTGACGTGACCAGCGCCACATGGTCGGGATTCAACTACACCCTCGGACTGAGCACCGGATCCGACGAAGTGGTGAACATCGCACTGGAACTCGTCAACAACGGCGCTGACTTCGAAGGCGCCGACGGCACCATCGTACATGGCGCCACCTTCTACCTCGTGGCACCCATGGACCCGAAGAAGAGTATTAACTACGACCCCACGTATCTGAACCAGATATTCAAGAAGGACTTCGCCACCAAGGCCGACATCACCATCCTCACCGGATGGCCCGACACCAACGGCGACGGCATCCCTGAACCGGGGGTAGACGAACACGGCAACCCCAAGGCACCCACCGGACTGGCCACCGCCACCTACGGCCTGCCGGCCCTCCAGACAGCATTGCCGACGACAGGCCTGAACGTAGACCTCTCCTGGAACAAAGGACTGACCTTTAACGAGGTACCGCTATAGGAAGCCCTAGGAAATCCTAGGAAACCCTAGTAAAGCCTAGGAACCCCTAAAAAAAGGAAAACAATATAAACAGAGAAAATAATTATTAGTATTAACAATTTTATTTAACTTTCAACACAATGAGAAAAATGACTAAATTTGCCATGATGGCTGCTATCGCAGTTGCGGGCTCAATTGGTTTCAGCGCTTGCTCGTCGACCGATGAGGTCGTCAACGAGGAAAGCAAGGTCGTCCTCGACGGGAACGGCGTGCCCAGCGTGAGACCCGAGTTCGTTATCTCTATCCCCCGCACGGTGATTGGTACCCGTATGGAGAATGGAATCACACAGAACGAAGGCTCTGTAGCACAGTTCCGCGGTATGGACAACATCCGTCTGCTCTCCTTCAACGCTGTGCCCACGACATCTTCAACAAAGCTGTCTGACATCCTCCGTCTGAGCCCCATCCAGACCATCAACCGCCCCGGCTTCACGAACTATAAGGTATATGCCGACCAGTTCGTTCCCGTTGGCACCAAGAACTTCCTGTTCTATGGTAAGGCCATCGACGCTTCCAAAGATGATCCCCTCACCACCATGGACGAGAAATTCCACTATGGTACGTTGACCACCTTCGGTCTGAACGACGCTGAGTTCAACACCGTCAACGACATCGCCTTCGGTCTGGAGCAGATCAACACCAGCCCCGACCGTCAGCAGAACAACAAAATCGGTCAGAATATCGTCGACCTGTTCACCTCTATGGCACTGACCACCGGCTGGGCGACCGCTACCAACACCACGCTGAAGAACCTCTACAAGAGCTTCACCTGCGTGACCACCGGTTCCTCAAAGGCCGCTGCCGTCATCCTGAGCAAGGTGTACGCTGCTACCAAGCACGTGCAGAGCTCTGACGCCGAGTACGCTGTTGCTCAGGAACTGCAGACCAAGATCCTGAACGCTTGCGAGGAAGAGCCCATCGTCGGTTCTCCCGCCAAGCTGAAGGCTCAATACCAGGGCTATCCCGGCAACATCGGTCTGCCCGACGGTGCTGCCCGTATCAGCTGGAGAAAAACCGGCTCGAACCCCAACACCTTCTATGACATCACCGCTAACTACAACCAGGGCAACAAGGTGGCTGTCACCAACTATGTCTATCCCGCCAACCTCTGGTACTACACCAACACTCCGCTGAAGGCTTCTACCCAGATCGAGTCGCCCGAATACGACGTTCCCGGTAACTGGGAAGGCCTGATCGGTTTCGTCTATGATGGCGCAGCCGACGAAGTGCAGGACAATACGCAGTCAGTGGCTCTCGTCAACCAGGCTCAGTATGGCGTAGGCCGTCTGGAAACCAAGATCCAGATGCCCAGCGGCAAGTTCTACGACGGTGCCGGTAAAGAAGTGGTCGTCGGAACAGGTTACACCCTCACCGGTGTGCTCCTCGGCGGACAGTGCAGCGTAGGTTATGACTTCGCCAAGAAGGGTGATGAGAACTACACCCTCTACGACCGTGAGATGTCGTACGACAACATCATCGCCAAGCCCAATTCTACCACCAGCAATGCCAACCAGACCCTGGCCCTCCAGACTGCCAGCAACCAGGTGGTCTATGCCGCTATCGAGCTCGTCAACGGCGGTGAGGAATTCCTCGGCCTCGACGGTATCATCCCCGCAGGCGGTACCTTCTACCTGACCGCTAAGCTCGACCCGACAACCGCCAGCAACTACCTGGCCGGTACCCTTGACAAGATCATCTATCAGGACCACGTCACCAAGCTCACCATCACCATCAAGAACGGTAAGCAGGAAGTAGACCGCGACGGCGACGGCAATCCTGACAAGTACATCAAGGACGGCGACGGCAAACCTACCGGTGTTGACAAGGACGGCGACGGCACTCCCGATCCCTATGACATCGACGGCGACGGCAACAACGACACCTTCATCACTGATCCCGACCACGGTGGTCCCGGATGGGATACCGACGGCGACGGTGAGGTGGACATCCCCGTCATCCCCGATGGAAACGGCGACTATCCCGACAATCCTAACGTGAACGAGGGTCTCGGTAATGCTACCAACGGTATCCCCGACCTCTCGAGCCCCGGTATCGAACTCGGTACCTCTGTCAACCTCGAGTGGCAGGAAGGTCTGATCATCAATCCTGAGATCTAAGGAATAATCCCCAAAAAAAATCTCGCAGGGGCAACCCCTGCCCCTGCGAGATTTCCTAAAAAAAGTAGTCTCTGAAAAAAAAAATGAATATGAACACGCAACAATTACGACATCTGCTGGCCGGACTCCTCGGGAGCCTGCTCATCGCCACGCTCTTTGCTGGCTGCAAAGACGGAGATGCCGTATTTGCAGACATCAACGACCCGGAGTACGACTTCAAGGTTGCTGGTGAAATGGTGCGTGTAGACCTCTCGATGAATATCTCGTCGAGCCGATCCTCTAACACGTCGAGCCGACTCTCGAACAACGTCACGCAAACCAACACCGGCACAGCACGTATCGTGAGTGACATCTATCTCATCCCCTTTGCCAAGAAAGGTGTGATAGAGGCCACCGACCGACCCCTGGTAGATGTGGCAGGCGGACTGTCGTACGTAGGAAGCACCAGCTATCACTATTATGGCCAGCCCTATAACGTGCCGAGAAATACGGCATCGTTCCTGTGCTATGGCCGCGCCGTACCCGAGCCGGGCGGCGACGAGGTGAATGGCGCCATCCTCTGTCCGGACCTCAGCAAGCGGCATCAGACGGAAGAAATCTATTTTGCACCGAAACCCATTGTTAACAGCACTGCCGTACAGACGGACGCCGCACTGCTGGCAAACTATCTGACGACAATCGCCAATGCCGGCTCATGGGCCTCCAACGTGACCAGCGAGTCGATGCCGACCGGTTGGAAACTGCTCTTCGAGATGTTCGTCAACGACGGCCAGCCGATGCCCGGCAGCAGCGCTAACGTGACCAAGTATGTGGCACAGCTGCGCACCGACGTCGAACTGCAGGCCGACGGAGCACTGAAGACCGCCGTCCTCGCCGCTATCGACGCCACCGCCGGGCTGCCCGCCAACTACCCCGGAAGCATCGGACTGCCCGACGGAGCCGCCGTGGTGAAGTGGAATGCCGGAACAAAGACGTTCGTGGCACAGCCGCTGGCCAGCACCGTGGTATCCACCGTCAGCCAGAACCGCTACGTCTATCCCGCAGAGCTGTACTTCTATGCCAACAGCCTCATCGACTCCTCGAACAACGAGGTGGAAAGAGACTCGTATGTAGGCAAGACATGGGAACAGGTGCTCGACAACTACTACCCCTTCAAAAACAGCACGGTGTCGACAAACACCAAGGCTGTGGCTATTGTCAACCCCCTGCGCTATGGCGTCGGCTGCCTGCAGGGAACCGTACAGGCCGAATACAGTGAACTTATCGATGCCGACGGTAAGGTCATCACGATAGGAGCAGAAACATTCCCACTGACAGGAATACTTGTCAGCGGTCAATATAAACAACAGTTTAACTTTGCCCCCAAGGCAGATGAACTGCAGGAATACGTCATCTACGACAGATCATTGAGCAACGGACTCTACCTGAGCCATGACGCCCCAACGGCAAGCTTCTCCACGCTCACCTTCCAGAGCAAGGAGCCGGGTGCTACCACCGATGGAACGATATGGCTGGCGCTGGAGTTTGTCAACAACAGTGGAAAGATATTCAGAGGAGCCAACAACGGATGGGTCTATCCGGGAACGAAGTTCTATCTCGTCGGATCACTCACACCGGGCAACACACCGGTAGAAGACTATGAGAAGCGCGTCTTCACACAGAGCTGGATCACCATGGCAACCATGAAGGTGGCCAGCCTGGACAAAGCCTACAACGTCGTACCCGACCTGCTGTCGGGACGCCTGGAGGTCGGCGTGCAGCTGGTATCCGACTGGATAGAGGCAACCACAACAGATGTAATCCTCAGATAAGATACAAAGAAAAAGTGACACTAAATAAGATTATACGGATGATGAGCCTGCTGATGGCGGTGATACTGCTGGCAGCATGCAGAAGCGGAAGCGAAGACATCCCCGGCGGTGGCAACGAAGATTGCTATCTCCTTATCTATGTCTATGCCCCCGGCAGGCCTATCGTCACACGTGTCGATACCAATCTGAAGACAGCTACTGAACAGGAAAGCAAGATCCACAAGCTGCAGCTGTGGGTGTTCAAACATGATACCGGCGAGAAAGTAGGCTATCTGGAAGAAGACGACGTCACACTCGATGCCTCTGGGTCTACCTTCAGGATGGTCATCAGCCGAGAATTTGCCGACAGCCCCGAGAACGTGGACGTCTATGCCCTTGCTAACGTGACAACAGCCAACAGCGGACATTCCTTCTCTGCCGGCACCACACGGACAGAACTGGAGACGGCGAAGCTCGAAGGAAACTACTTCGGCGTGGTCACACCCATACAGGCTGTTCCTGCCGACGGACTACCCATGACGGCAGTGCTGAAGGACAAGCCGATAGCCGGCACCTTCCCCGCCCTGCGCGTCGGTACGGAGAGCATGATGGAGACACTGCTGCTCACACGCACCGTGTCGAAGGTACGCTTCGTGCTCTGCCGCGAGAAGGAGAGCGACCCCCCGGTGCCCTCGCACCAGCTGAAGGCCATCACCTCCATCACACTGGACCCGAGCCTGATACCGTCGCAGTCGTATCTGATGCTCGAGGAACCCTTTGACAACTCGCTGAACCCCGCACAGCCGCTCGGACCCAGCCGCATCCATATCGTCACGGGAGCACATGAGCCCACATCGCTCAACTTCGGTGCCATCGCCGACCCCACCACCATTCCCGAGACACCCGCGCCCGACTCCCCGGAGAAATGGATCTATTCCGACGCGGTATATGGCAACAGGACTGACTACTCCGCAGCACTGGACCAGGGCATCCTCAATGGCGAACTGCTGGAGTTCGGCGTTACCTATGTACGCGAGAGTGACAAGAAACTGACGGGAAACATCACCTATACCGTGCGCTCCGATGCAGAAGGCGTAGAACGCGTCACACCATTCGAGATGCACCAGGCCGGCGACTTCACCCGCAACCATATATGGACCGTACTCGTCATGTTCGAGGGCGGACAGCTGAAAGTCATCAACGTAGTGGATATCGGTATCACCTCATGGATCACCGGCGACCCCGACGAGCATGACCTGTATAACTGGTAATAAAGAAAAAAGAATAAGATAAGCGTGAAGATGATTGCCAAGACCTCCTGAGGACCGATGCCGCAAAAAAGGCAAAGAAAAAAGAAGACCCGGAGGCTATTGACAACACAAAAGGATACAGGCGACGACGAAATAACAAACATGGACTTCGACGACGCCAAAGAGAAGAAACAAAAAGAAAAGAGAACGAGCGTAATGAGACGACTGCACCACATACAGCTATTGATGGGAGCCCTGCTGGCAGGACTCCTGCTGACGGCATGCTCGGACGATGACGAACGACAGGGAAAAGGCCGTGAGGTTCATCTCGTGTTGGGAGCCCCGGCAACACGTGCACTGCCCGCCGGATTCCAAACCTATAACTCCCTCTATTCGTCAGGGCTGCCTGCCAACGGACAGATACAGGGATATATGACCCGCGGAACGGAAAGCATCATGGGACTGTTCTCCTTCACCGACCAGGACGCCAAACGCTCATGGCTGTCGAGAATGCAGATCGACGAAGACGGCACCTACTATTTCTATGGCTTCATGCCGCGAGAGGAAGTGGGAAGCATGGGTATACAACCCTATAACGGCGACTATCAGAACGGTGCCGTGCTGACCATCGACGACCTCGACGCCATCACCACCTCCGACCTCTGCGTCATCGTGGGAGCAAAAGGATATGACGGGCCAACACCCCTGCCGGCCATCACCGACGATGTGCTGGCGATGGACACCCGACTCGGCAAGTTCGACGTCAGCCTGATGAACGACGAGAACTACGTCTACCTCCTGGCCGACCATATCTATTGCAGCCTGCGCTTCGAAATGAAGGTCGGCGAACGCTACAGCCAGCTGCGCACCATCAAGGTGAAAGAGATGAAACTGATGTCGAATATCGGTACCGATACGGTGAAGACCGTCAATGTGCGGGCAACGGTGGTTGCCAACAACAGCAACGCCAACCCCCTGTCAGCAGCTGCCGGAGGATCCGTGCAGATCACACCCAACCAGACGGGAACCAGCGACATCCCTGCCCTGCTGTGGGACACGACGAAAGAACCCCTCGAGCTGTCAACCACTCCGGTGTACTTCCCCACCTGCTATGCCATCGCTGTCAACCAGAATTTCGTCCTCAAAACGGTCTACGACGTCTATGACAGGAAAGGAAACCTCATCCGTGAGAACCAGACGCGCAAGAACGTGTTCCGACCAGCCAGTATGGCACACGGACAGCAGTACTCCTATAAGATTACCGTTGCTCCGACGTATCTCTACACCCTGTCGGAAGACGACCTTAACGACCCGCCGTTTACTGTAGAATAAGTTTTGAATCATTGATTATATAAGATAATGTATCAGTTACAACCATCATATAAAAAACTGTTGGGCAGCAGTGTCAAGGCGTTGCTGCTCACACTCATGCTGATGAGTTCGGCATTGGCCTATTCCCAGACGATTACCATCGGTGGAAGTGTCTTTGGTGGAGGTGATCATGGTAAGGTGCTCACCGACAGTGAGATTACCATTAATGATGCTCATGTCATGGGCGACGTATATGGTGGCGGTAACCAGGGCGATCTTGACGGAAAGACGAATGTCGTATTGCGAGGCGGTAACTTTGAGGGTGGCATCTTCGGTGGCGCCCGTATGGCAAATATCGGAAAGCGTGCTTATATCAATGTCGACGGTGCCGGACAGCTGCATGATATCACTGCCAACTTCATCTTCGGCGGTAATGATATCTCCGGACATATCGGCGACAACCTCGACGGCACAGAGACATTGCCCTTTGAGATAGAAATCAACGCCATTGCCCAGGCTGTCAAAGCCGACAGCGTCGTCGTCGACAAGTCATGGCAGTCGTTTATTCATACGACGAAAGAGGCTGAAGGCAAACATATCTACGTCGGACAGATGTTCGGCGGCGGCAACGGTGCCTATGTATTCCGGGAGAAGACCGGCGGTGGCTATGAGGTCGTCAGGAATTCCGACAGCCGCACAGATACCGTCGTAGCTGAGGTCGATGACGAGATGCCGGCTCCTGAGGTCGCCAAGACCTATATGCAGGTGAACGGCGGTACCTACGGCTATGTCTTTGCCGGCGGTAATGCCGCTACGGTGACGGAGAACGCTGTCATCAGCATCAACAACAAGAGTGAGGTGACCACGGAGACAAGCCACCTGAACGTCTCTAATTATACATTGATTGAAAACCTCAACATCGAGGCGCTCAACAACCCTGTCGACCTGCGACTCCTGAACATGGGAATGAACCTGTCGACCTTCAAAAACGACCGACAGTTTATCCGTATCTTCGGCGGCAATAACAAGGCCGATATGAAGATTCGTCCAGTATGGAACCTGCAGGAAGGCTCCGTCCACAACCTTTACAGCGGTGGTAACGAAGGACGCATGACCAACCTCCGAGGTCTGCTGCTGGAGTTGAAGGAAGACTCAAAGATTGTCGCCGACAATATCTTCGGAGGCTGCCGCAAGGCCGATGTCCATCCGCTGCGTGCCGATGGCAGTGACGCCTCAGAAAACGAAATTATGCTGGAGGTTCCCGGCTATTCCTTCCCCAAAGGCTATTCCGCCCGTGTGCTTGTCAGAGGCGGAGAGATACAGAATGTCTATGGTGGTAATGATATCTCCGGTGATGTCTATGGCGGTAATGCCATAGGTATCGCCACCAGTATCAGCGGTGATGTCTACGGTGGCGGTAACGGCTCCTATGCCTATACCGATAATCCCGAATTGAAAGGAGACATCATCTGGGGTGACTTCTATTATGACAAGGGTGTGAGCTCCGTCGACTCCCTCGACAAGCTCCGTCCTCATGCCGAGCAGGTGATTATCCATGTCAAGGGAGAGTCCGAGGTCAATCCCACCGTTATCGGCGGCTCTATCTATGTCGGTGGTAACAGTGCGTCGCTGAGGTCGCGTAACGTGGCCTCACAGCCCACGGCAGAGTTGCAGATTGGTGCGTACGTCTATGCCGACAACGTCTTCCTTGGCAACAATGGCGTGAACATGGTCGATGCCACTCCCAATGGTGTCTTGTCGAAGTACGCCGGCAGTGTCTATGGTGCCGACAAGGTGCAGCGGCCTTTCAGCTCGCTGGACCTGGAAGACTCAGACATCTTTGCCAAGTACATGCGGGGATGTGCCATGGAGCTGGTACCCAGCATCAGTTTCGATGCCGACTATGTCAATCATGAGTATTCCACCTATTTCGGTTCCTTCTTCTGCGGCGGTAATGTCGGAAGTATCATCACCCCTTTGAACAACCCTAGAACCGGAAAGAGCTACACGGATATCAATTTCAACCACCATGTTGTCATCTACGAAAAACTCGTCGGTGGCTGTAACAACGCCTATGTAGAAGCCCACGCCGGGCTCAATGCCGAATATAAGGGTGGTATCCTGAATACCGAAGGTGAGCAGGGTGCCGGTCCCATCCAAGATAAGCTTCACCTCAACCTTGAAGGTCTGGAAATCAAGCCTATGCGCTGGATGAAGGATGCCAGCGACAACTATGTCCTTGATGCCAACGGCAACCGACAGCTGGAATGGAACACCTATGATTATAATACGACGACTCACGAATATGTGAAGGCTGACGCCCCAACGACACTGCCGGCAGGCGGCATCGCAACGGAAACCGACCGGAACCGTCGCCTGCAAGGTGGTAACATCTATGGTGGCTGCTACAACTCTGGACATATCGACGGTAATGTCGTCATCAACCTCAACGGCACCATCCTCAACCGTTGGAATATCTTCGACACCATTGAGGAAGACGAAGACGGTGAAGCCAAACTCTATGGCAACGATACCTATCATATCACCGCGCGCCATTCCGGTGTCATCCTCAACGAGCAGGGTATGGACGTGCTCGGTAAGGCTCTGAATGTGTTTGGTGGCGGCTATGGTGAGAATTCGGAAATATGGGGTAGCACAACCATCAACCTGAAGAAGGGATTTACCTTCCAGATCTTCGGTGGCAGTGAACATGGTGCTATCGGAAAGAAGAACAGCAGCGGCCAGTATGAATACGACGAGCGCTACAGTACGTATGTCAACCTCTGCGGCGACATCCCTGGCGTTGCCCGTAATGCTGCCGGCGACAGCAACGACATGGCCGCAACGGAATTTATCTATGGTGGCGGCTTCGAAGGCCCCATCTGTGGTAATACGCATATCAACCTGGGTAATGGTCGCGTCTTCAATACCTTCGCAGGCTCTTGTAATGCCGATATCCTCGGACATACCGAGACCTATGTAGGACGCGGCAGCCAGAGCGACGAAGAAGATGCGCTGGGCTTCCCCTATATCCGCGACCATATCTACGGAGGTAATGACCTAGGTGGAAAAATCCTGAATACCAACAATTATGACTTCGCCGCCCGTGTCAGTGAGACCGCCCGCGACAAGGTCTACAATCCCACCGGTGCAACAGTGCCGGAGGTGTTGAAAGCCTCAGCATATATTGAGTACCTGCAAGGCCGCGTGGACTATATCTATGGCGGATGCTATGGCTACTACGACTATAAGGACGACCTGTTCAAGGACTACACCTATACCACTAATTCTCCCGACAAGACAGAAGCCAATCTGGGTCTGGCCCGGCCGGGCTTCATCAAGCCACGCATGGAGAGTGCCTTCGTCAACTTCAAGCCTATCCGTACGCGTGTCGATAACAGGGTGTTGAGAATCTACGGTGCCGGTGAGGGCTATCCTGGTGAAATCGGTAAGGACTCCCTGCAGAACAGAAGCTATGTGCTGGTCGATGTGCCGCAGGGCTGGCAGGACTTCCTGAGCACACAGGTCTTCGGTGCCGGCGACTATAGCGGCCTTGGCATGGGTGTGGTGCCTGCCGAAGCAAAGGCTAACGAAACAGGAGTCGTGGCTTCTGCTGTCGTCGACATGGTTCGTGGACAGATTAACATGGCCTTTGGTGGCAGTTACAACGAAGGCGTCACCCGTCGTACCATCGTCAATGTACCAGTGGGTTCCACCATCTCAGTCCCGCAGATCTACGGCGGTGCCTATGGTGTGGAAGGAAACGAGAATCCCTGCGACGTCTATGAGTCGCATGTCAACTACAGCAGTGGTGCGGCCCGTACATCGTTTATCTATGGTGGTAACAACAACTTCCGCCGAACCCTCTATGCACAGGTCAATGTCAATGCCCATATCATCCAGTCTAACGGCTACGATGGTACCGTCTATGGTGCCGGTAACGGTGCCGGTACATGGGCAGAGTATACCGAGGTCAACATCAACGATGGCGGAACGCTCTATGAAGCCTATGGTGGCGGCTATAACGGACGTGTGCTCAACAAACAGTCGCTGAAAGCCTTCAAGGCCAGCGAAGAGGCTGCCGGCCGCACCCTCGGCCTTGACCTGGGTGCCGGATACACCAATGATTATCTGGATAACGACCTAGCCAGGGAGACGGCGTATTATACGGAGACCGGAATAGCAGAGTTTGAGAAATTCAACGCCAACGTCCATATCTACGAGGGCGGTTTGGTTAATAACTATTGTTACGGTGGTGGTAATGGCTCCCAGGCCATCGTCAGCGGTACGGCCTATATCGACCTGCTTGGCGGCACCGTCAATAAGGATATTTATGCCTCCGGAACACAGGGATATGTAAGAAACCAGTATCAAACCACCGGCGACGACTACTTCGTAGCGAAGACCATGGCCTATGCCAAGGGCGGTACGGCGCGTAACGTCTATGGTAGTGGATGGCGTGGTGGCGTAGGCTATCATGAGGGTCTTTTCAGCAATGTCGCCAATAATGCCACCGACGACTGGGGCATTGCCAATGTTGTCATCGGCGACCGCGACGGCGACAGCTTCATCAATGGTATCCCTGCCATTAAGCGTAATGTCTATGGTGCCGGTGAGGGCGGACCTGTCTTCGGACGTACCAATGTCATCGTCAATAAGGGATACATCGGCTATAACTACGACGACAGCCGAAGCGACGACCCTGCCACTACCAATTTCGATGAGCGCTACCAGGCTGAAGTCAACGAGCCCGACAAGGGTAAGGAAGGTATCGGCACGCTCGAGCAGTATTCCGGTAATGTCTTCGGTGGCGGCTACGTTGCCGAGACCTGTGCCGATACGACCTATGTAAATATGTACGGCGGCATCGTCCGTAACAGTGTCTACGGCGGTGGCGAGATCGGAACCATCGGACGTGGAACGGTACGCAGCGACAAGCCGGCACCAACAGGAACATTCATCAATGGGGTGGCAAAGATCTATAAGGGTGGTGCTACCTATGTCAATATCTGGGACGGCCATGTGCGCCGCGACGTCTTCGGCGGTGGCCGTGGATTCGACAACTGGAACGGCGAAGGCTACATGACTGCTGAGGAGCTGGTCACCTTAGACCGTAGTTCCAAGGGATATGTCTTCGGAACAACAGAAGTGAATATCCGTGGCGGTGAGATTGGAACGCCGGAGGGTGTCGGTGAAGGCTATGGAAACGTCTTCGGCGGTGGTAACATCGGCTTCGTATACAGTGCAACAGGTAACAAGTCGGGTGAGCGCTTTGATGATGCCGACGAAGGCTATTATTACCAGTATGCAGATGGTAGCTTCGTGCTCAACGGTTCGGAGAAGATCCTCACCGAGGACTGCCGCGTGATCGTGGAGCCGTGGACGTCGGTCCTCAACGATGTCGAGATTGGCGGAACGACCTATCATGCCGGAGACTATGTCCCCACGAGCGACCTCGACAAACTGCTTAACAAGAATGCCGATGCTGCCCGCTGGTCACAGCTCGATGTAGATGGTATCATCATCCGCAATGCAGTCTTTGCCGGTGGTAATGTCTCTACCGGTAGTGACCAGGTGTATGCCAACATCAGCACCGTGATCGGTAATGCTACCGCCACCATCCATGATGTCTACAACCGCGACCTCATCACCATCGGTACCGAGCATGTCGGCGGACTCTATGGCGATGGTAACCTGACCTTCGTCGATGGATACCGCGAGTTGAACGTCACCAACTACGGTACCGACTATTACAACACCGACTCGAATATCTCCCTCGAGACCTACAATACGCTTTCCGACCGTGAGAAGGCTTACTTCGAACTGAAATACAAGTGTATCCAAGCTTTTGATTACAACGGAAAGAGCTATTCCGAAGGGTCTATCCTGACTCAGACTGAGTTCAAGGACATCTTCGGAGGTGAGACCAATCCTTATATCAATGCCGACGGCACACCCAACACAGCCTATTGGGAAACAGAAGGATTCTGTACAATCTATGCAGGACGTCTGATGAACACCCTGCAGCGTGCCGACTTCGCAGGTATCTTCGGTAGCCGAATGGTGCTGCAGGGAGCACGCGACCGTGTGCCGCAGGTTGTCGACTATACCAACTACACCATCAACCGTGTACGTGAGGTATCCCTCAACCAGATTGCCACAAAGGCTTCCGGTGAGTCGACAGAGAACACCTCCCACGGCAACTACTTCGGTATCTATAACATCGTGAACTTCATGGGCGCCCTGACCAGCGATGTCGACTTCCACTCCAAGCGCAAATCATCAGCCTTGGAGGATAAATATAAAGAAGATGGAAAGACCTACTATGAGTGGAAAGAGTATTACGCCACGAAGCGCGAACGTAACAATGGCGACAGCGCCAATAAGGTTGCCCTGGCATCGGGTGTATACCTCGAGCTGACCACCGAGAAGGGAACCAAGGAAGACAAAGACTGGGGTTATATCACCGGCGTGATAGAACTCGACCTCATCAACGTGATGACAGGTCAGGGCGGTGGATATGTCTATGCCAAGAACGAGCATGGCACACGCTCGGAAACAGGTCTGACACAGACCATCCTGTCCGAGTTCAACCGTAATGCCGTGACGAAGAAGGCATTCTCCTATTCCGTACCCAATGATACGCGTCATGTCATCGAAACCTCAGGAAACTTCATCCACAGCACCAAGCAGATCATCGACGACTGCTATCCCACCAGTGGCAAGTATCTGCAGCCCGATGAGGCAGCTGCCCACTACTGGTATATCAAGGGTAGCATCTATGTCTATGACCAGTATATCTCCGCTTATACCGGATCGGCAAGCCCCTATAAGGAAACCGTC
Source organism: uncultured Prevotella sp. (assembly GCA_946540435.1). Classification (GTDB taxonomy): domain Bacteria; phylum Bacteroidota; class Bacteroidia; order Bacteroidales; family Bacteroidaceae; genus Prevotella. The sequence goes on along the minus strand of CAMNII010000015.1, from coordinate 7,150 downwards.
AACATCCCGCTGACCATCACGGCAGCCTCACACGGAAAGATATCACTGGAAGATGTGCAGCCCAACCTCTATGCCTACTATAGCGACAGCGGAAAGGAGCACAAGCTCGGACAGGATGAGACCATGCTCATCAACAATGTCACCTATCACCTCAACGACACCATCGGATATTGGGATTGGATGCTGCTCAGCGAGCCTGACCGCCAGAAGTTCGTCCGTGAGACCTACACCGTCGTGAGCGACTGCAAGATCGGTGAAACAGAATATAAGAAGGGCTACACAATGCTGCCCGAGGAATACAGCGCCTTCACCGTAGACTCCGTCTATAGCGTAGGACAGGAGCGCAACGTTGCCTTCGGAGAGGTCTTCCGTCCGTCGAACAATATTTCCCACGACAAGGGATATGTCCTCACCCTCGAGTTGAACAACCCCCAAGTCTGGGATGACTACTACACCAATCATGTCAATAATACGGACAAGATCCTCGCTAAGGTCTTCCAGACCCTGAGCACTGCCGAACAGGCTCAATATACCGAGTCTCCGACCTATACGGCCACCGTCAGTGGCGTCTATGGACAGCGCGAATACACGACAGGCGACATCATCCCTGGAGAAGTATACGACAGCTATGAGTCTCTCGGTGAACACAAGCCTGCATCGTCAGGACAGGCCAAGGTAGAGAAGGCATGGGTGGTAACCGATGAAATCAACTATGACGCTGATGGTACGCGCATCCATCTGTATCCCGGCGTCGGCGTATCGCAATCCTCCTACGACAGCTATCCCGCTTCCGTAAAGGCCAAGATGAAGGAAGCCTATATCTGTACCAACACCCTTGAGCTCAGTGCAACAGACTTTGTCTACTATGGCGACCTCGTGTCAAGCGACAGCATCGCAGCCCTGAAGACTAAGTATCCCGACATCGCCAGCGAAATCGATACCTACTTCGACGAGGCATACTATTGTAAGGAGGGTGGACTCTATGGCGGCGGCTGGTATGAGACCGGACATAACTACCGTGCGCTCGAGGCATGGTGCTCGATGTCTGCCGAAGACCGGGCGAACTTCAAGTTCAACTACGATGCCTTCGACCTGCTCATCGATCCTACCTTCAATAATCCCGTTACCTATTACGACAGCGAGAACGGAACGGAAGGAGAAGTCCTCTACTCCAAGAAGCAAGCCGTCGACTATACCGCTACCTACAACGGTATCGACGACTTGCAATACACCAACGAAGAGGGTGGAACAAAAACGTACACAAGATACACCGTCCTCTCACGTGAGGAATACGAGGACATCCCCAATGAGCAGTACCACTACTCGGCCGTGAAGACCGAGGCTGACGGTGAGACCGTCTACGTCGTGAAGACCAGCTTCATGCGCGGCGACACCTTCTACTCCGTGGGTAACACGGTCACCAAGGCGTTCTATGACAACCTCGACGCCGGCAACAAGGATAAGATCGCGGCCATCACCTTCGATACGGCCGGTGAATACTACTACTGCCGCGAGGAATATGACGTCAACGAGAACGGTGAAGGACAATCCGTCACCGACATCTTCACCAGCAGCGTCTATAACTCTGGCGACCAGGTGCCCGTGGGATGTATCATCACCAAGGATAACTATGACGACCTGCCCAACAAGCAGAAAGACTTCGTTGTCCATGGAACGGCACCCATCGAGACCAGTACCCTGTACGTCTCACGTGAGAGCGACATCTTCGACCTGTCAAAGGGTAAGATTATCACCGTCGTCTTCAACTACGAATACGAAGAGAGCGACGAAGACGGTGCACACATCGAACAGATCTCCGAGAAGCACGTCCTCAACATCCACATCAATTTCAAGAGTGGCGTGCCGCAGATCGGACAACTCACCGATCCTTCCGTCGTCATCCCTGGAACGACAATCGGTCTGAAAGTGCCGAATGTGACACCAGGCGCCTTCGAACTCCTCGGTGGCGGATGGGAAATCTATGCCACACAGGCTGAAGCAGAAAGCCATACCAACGGCACACCTTATTATAATAACACCACACCGCTGTACTGGTATCAGGATGGCTATTGGGTATCCTACTACGCCAAGACCTATCTCGGCAAGACCTTCTCCAATGCCGTACAGTTCAAGGTGGCCAACTACCACGACATCGACAAGGTGATGGCCGACAAGGAACACCACCTCTATGTCGACTATCCTGTCGTCCACCGTCCCAGCAAGATCTATATCGACGGACGTGCAACGACATCCGACGAGAGCAAGAGCAAGCTCGACCTCTTCAAGGACTTCTACGGACTCACCCTCTACAACGAGATGGATGAGGACGGATATCCCAAGACCATCAGCGGAGGTACCCTCGACGGACACGCCCACGTCAACGAGCATGTCAAGGAGGCACAGAACCTGACGTTCATCTTCCGAGGCGATGTCAGCCCGAAAGCCTACACCGACTGGGAGCCTATCGCCAACGCCACGAACCAGTGCTTCGAGGGTGAGGTCCATGGCGACGGATACACCATCAGCGGTCTCAACAACTCGCTCTTCGGACACCTCTGCGGCGACGTCTATAACCTCGGCGTCATGGGATCGTTCACCTCTGCCGGTATCGCCGACGAGGGTTCGGGATATGCCGAAAACTGCTGGATAGAGAGCTCGGCAACAACCATGGATGCCGGCATCAGCCCCATCATCGGACATCCCACACGCGATATCTCTGCCGAGAGACCCGTGCAGATCGTCAACTGCTACTATCCCGACACCAACGTCTACACACCGTCTGACGAAAACAAGAACCCGCAGCGAGGACTGCCCATGCAGAAGCCGCTCAAGGACTTCTACAACGGCGAAGTGGCTTACGACCTCAACGGATTCTATCTGCAGAAGCGCTACAACGACCACCACTCGTTCACCACCAACAGCTACGGATACTACGATGCCGACGACCTCAACATCGAAGGAAAGATGACGTGGAAGACCGGTCACTACGAGACCGAGACCAACTACACGCCGTTCTACGTAGAGACACGCTACGACAACGACGACTTCATCTATGCCGGCGGAACAGTACCCGAGACGGTCAACGAACGCTACGACGAGAGCTCCGACCGCTACTATCCCATCTGGCCCGACGACTACATCTTCTTCGGACAGCAACTCACCTATGGGCATATCGAAGGCCGCGAGCACCAGTCGCACCCGTCGCACATCAACAAGGCTAACGACAGACTGCTCACCAGTGGCAGCAACCGCGTCTATCGTGCACCGGCATACTATCAGAGCATGGAGATGGGCATCGCACACTTCAACCCCGATGCCATCTTCGCCGCCAAGTCGAAAGACGGCGCACGCGAGGCCTTACCCGGACTCACCGCCATCGACTTCACCGGACATAACGAGGTGACCGACTACAAGCGCGGACGTAACACCGAGGCGCCTTACAGCCACATCGAGGGTGGAGCATACTATCCGCCGCTCCTCGACGACGACGGACTGCTCAGTTTCCAGAACATCGACCTCACGCGCAACCTGCTCGTGTACATCCCGCAGCCCACCACCGATGATAACGATGCCGTCACAAAGACACATACCGTCATCACCGACTACCTCATCGATCCTACCTTTGCGGAGACGAATACTACCTATCGCACCGTGGCAGCCAACAATGCCGTGCTCCATGGTCACCGCATCGTGAAGAACGCCGAGGGAACAGGCTACACGGCTCCCGTCGACCATCTCCTCGTCGATAAGAACGACTTCAACGCGCCGATCGAGTACACCTTTGCATCAGGCAAGCGCATGTGGTACCAGCGTGTTCCCGATGTCTATGCCGGACTGACCGACGGATGGGAAGACATCAGCGTACCCTTCTCACCGGAACTCGTCACCACACAGACCAAGGGTGAGCTGACACACTTCTATCAGAGCGAAGGTCATAACAAGGGACATGAGTACTGGCTTCGTGAATTCAAGGGCAACGTCCATGAAACAGATGCCGTCAACCATATCGCCGAGGGTGACTTCAGCGCACTTGCAACAGGAACGGAAAGTAAGGAATACACCAATACGTTCCTCTGGGATTACTACTATTCCGAGTACGAGTTTGCCGACCACAACGACGACAAGTACCACGAGACCTACTACAGCACGTCGCATACCTACGAAGGATATCCGCGTGCACAGGCTGCCACACCATATATCATCGGATTCCCGGGATCCATCTACTATGAGTTCGACCTCAGCGGTAAGTTCATCCCCGAGAATACCAAGACCCGTATCGAGGCACTGCCTGTACAGACCATCACCTTCGCCTCCAAGCCCGCCATCACCATCGGCGTCAGCGACATCGAACTGGCTGCTGGAGATGTGAAGAACGGCGACTATACCTTCCGGCCGAACTACATGAGCAAGAATATCGCCGCTGGCGACTACCTGCTCAATGCAGCAGGCAGCAGTTACGACGTCCAGGCAGCAGCCAAGGCAGCAGTGCCCTTCCGCCCGTACTTCGTCAATACCGCAGCGGCACCGGCCAAGGGTGACAACATGCAGAAGGTACGACACATCACCTTCAACCAGCCCGGTACCTCCTTCGGCGGCGGCAATGACGACGACCTCTCGGAAGGCATCCAGGACGGCATGAACATCTACGCCAAGAAGGGTAAGATTATCGTCGAGTCAGGACTCAGCTATGCCGTTGACGTCCGCATCGTCACCACGTCGGGTGCCACCGTCACCGTCTTCACCGTCGAACCCGGTGAGAAGGTAGAGACCATCGTGCCCAGCACAGGACTCTATGTCGTCGGCGCAGGTGAGCACTCCAAGAAACTCCGCGTAGAGAAATAACATGCAAGGTGTGCGGCCTGCCGCTCTTCGGAGCCCCTTCGTCCTGCGGCAGGCCGCATAACTAACGAACAACGATACCAAGTACTACACGATATGCAACAGAACAAGATGACATTCGATATGAACAAAAAGATATTTTCCCGTCACACACCCCTCAGAGCCACCCTCCTCACCCTCCTGATGCTCATGGGAGCCAGCGGGGTGATGGCGCAAGCACCTCACGCGACAGGCGTAGATGGTACTACCGTCTACCTCAATGACCTTGAGGATCATTCATGGAGTTATTACAGTGATGCCTCTTGTCCCATCCGCAGCCTTAACCCTGCCGATGTGACGATTACCTATTATGGCAATGGTACAGGAACTATCAGCACGACGAATGGTGCGACGCCTGCGAATAATAGCTGGACACAGAATGCTACAGGGGTTCAACTTAGCTATAATGAAACGGCGAACACCTTTGTTTACTATAAGACCTTGGAGCGCACAGATGGCAGCACCAGCACCAATCCGACGGGGCGCTGTGCTTACACCACCATCCCGAATCCCTTCTCCAAACGTCCTACTTATCAATATGCTACAGGCGACCTCAACAAGTATTGCGGCTTCTACGCCTGGCGGGTGAAAAGCGTTAGTGGCGGCACTATTCATACGGCTGCTACAGGTGGAACACAAATCAATACCGGTGGCACTATCGATGCCGAGACGGAAGTATTCTTTGCTCCTTCAGCTTCGACAGGAATGACTGTGGAGTTAGAGGCTTTGTGGGCAAGAGCGTTTGTGGTTGCAAACAGGGCTTCTCGTATGGGTTATGATGGTTATTTAAATAGTAATACATTTGCGGCAAGCACTTATGAACGAAACTTTTATGTCTGTACAGGAACATATTATTCAGGTAATGTAAACCGTACTGGTCAGAAGCCAGTTACCATATCATCTCGCTACCCGAATGGTGATGCTGCCGGCACAAATTCGACTATGAGCGGGACATTTACTTGCAATGCAGATACTAAGTTCGAATATATCACACTAAATGCAGGTGGTTCTACTTGGACTGGAGCAGGCTATGACCTCGTCATCGGTCGTGGATGCTCAGGGACAATTAATCGAGTACGAGGAAGAAATGATGACACAGACAACGCCTTGTCATATACTTTACGAATAGAAAGCGGGACAATAAACAACTTTGATTTATTAAATAATACAGGCGGAACTTTTGGTGGTGTTGTAGCATTAAAAGCAATTATCGGATGTGACTATGATCGTGCTACATCGAACAACGCATTATTAACCCTTGCACCAAACGGAACTGTTTATGGCAAAAGTAATAATGCTGGTAATGCCACTGTCTATTTCACCAGTGCAGCAAATCGAAACAGCAAAGTCTTCGACTGGACAGTAAAAAGCGGAACCATTCAAGGAAACAGACTTGATGATGCATCAGCAGATTATTGTCTCTATTTAGGACATCCCACTTCAAACGATAATGCTCGATACACAGGTAAAAGATATATTACGATAGAAGGAGGAAATCTTGCCAGTATTGCAGGAGGAGTTAATAACTACGGAACGAATTATGCAAACTATGCAGTTAATGACGGAGAGCCTTCCATTCTTGTCAGACAAAAAGGTGGTACAATAAGAGGTTCTGTATATGGTGCAGGAGCCTATGGCGGCTCGTCTGGCAATATAAAATTCATTTTTACTGGCGGTACAGTTAATGGCTGGATTGCCGGTGGTTGCAACGGAACACGCAATGACGGTGGTGAATTGTACGGATTGACTAATTTGTATATAGGAGGCGATGTAAAGGTCGTTCAATCCTCAGCAGATCCGTATATTGGAGGCACCTCCACATACGGAACTAATGGTGCATACGGTGGTAATATTTTTGGTGCAGGATGTGGTATTCAACCAGCAGGCTATAATGCTAACAACCCTGGTGCCTCGCTCAATAGCATGACCGTAGGTAAGGTGTTTGGTTCAACAGTAGTCGTTGCAGATGATGCCGAGATTGGCCGTGATGTTTATGGAGGTGGCAATTTTGGTCTTGTTGCTGATAATACAGGGACAAACTGGACAAACAATACCAACATGACAGCAAATCTGTACATCCTCGGAGGTAATGTCAAAGGAAAAGTCTATGGTGGTAGTAATAACCAAAATGGACAGACCGTCAATATTACGATGAAGGGTGGCACGGTCGAAGGTGGTATCTATGGCGGTAGTAACTCCTGGGGTACCATCAACAATAACGTCACGATGAACATCAACGGTGGTCAGGTGGGTACGAGCTCGCAGATGGCTA
>CAMNII010000014.1 GCA_946540435.1 uncultured Prevotella sp. | reverse complement strand
AGCCAAAGACCCAGCAGCATCAGGGCGGGGATTACTACGAATAATGTTAATATACTCATTTCGTTATTTTCGTTATTTCGTTATTACCTTATTACATAGCAAGCAGTATGAGGGCAAGTGTCACTGCTCCCGTCAGGAACCATACGACATACTTGCGGACATCGCCACTCTGCCATGGACGCAGCGACTCACCAGCCTCGTTGGCTCCCCAAGCAAGGAAGTTGAACGTGCCGTCGACCACATGGCGGTCGAACCAGGCAATAGGCGTAGAGACGCAACGGAAGATGATGCGATGAGTGACGAACTGCCAAATCTCGTCCTGATAGAAACGCTTGTAAGCGGCACGGTGCAGCTTCGGGAAGGTCTTGTAGAGCTTGTCGGCAACAGGCTGCGTCTCACCTTTGTAGATAAAGGTGGCAAGCAGGATAGAGCAGAGTGCTACGACGATTGACGTTCCGGCTACAGTCCAGTCGAGGTGAATGTCGTAAGCCTGACCGCTGGCAGATACAAAATGACCGAATGGCAGGAAACCACACAGACAAGTGATGGCTGAGAGTACGATGAGTGGAAGCGTCATCGTCCAAGGTGCCTCATGGGGCGTATGATGGGCATGGGCTTCCTTGTTCTCAGTTCCCCAGAAGATGCCATAATACAGACGGAACATATAGAAAGCTGTCATGGCTGCGACACCCGTCATAATCCAACCGACCACAGGGCTGTAATGCATACAGGCTGTCAGGATTTCATCCTTCGAGAAGAAACCTGAGAAGGGAGGTATGCCGGCAATGGCAAGGCAGGAAATGAGGAAGGTAATATGCGTGATGGGCATATACTTACGCAGGCCGCCCATCATCGACATCTCGTTGCTATGAACGGCATGAATGATGCAACCGGCTCCAAGGAACAGGCAGGCCTTAAACATGGCGTGGGTGAACAGGTGGAACATCGATGCCATGTAACCCAGCTGCTGATGGTTGTCAAGTACTCCTTCATGACCCGGAAGGCAAACGCCGAGGGCCACCATCATAAAGGCAATCTGAGAGATAGTGGAGAAAGCCAACACGCGCTTGATGTCGCTCTGTGCACAGGCTACAGCTGCAGCATAGAAAGCGGTGAAGACACCCACCCAGACAACGATACTCAACTGTGGCTGAGCATACTCAATCCAAAGAGGGAACATACGGGCAATCTGGAACACGCCAGCCACAACCATTGTTGCAGCATGGATGAGTGCAGATACCGGAGTAGGACCTTCCATGGCATCGGGCAGCCAGATATGCAACGGGAACATGGCACTCTTACCGGCACCACCGATGAACATCAGCACAAGGGCGGTAGGCAGGATGAAGGCTGCTCCGGCAATGGCACGCGAGGCTTCAGCAGGTGCGTCCACCAGAGCAGCAGCACCGTTCAACACCTGAATGTCGCCAGCAAACGAGAAACTGAACGACTGCGTGTAATATCCGAAAATCAGAATACCGATCAGGAAGAACATATCGGCAAAGCGCGTCACGATGAATGCTTTCTTCGATGCAGCGATGGCGGGCTTCAGCGGATAGTAGAAGCCGATGAGCAGATAGGAGCTCACACCCACCAACTCCCAGAACATATACATCTGGAAGATATTCGTAGCAACAACGAGACCAAGCATCGACATGGTGAAGAGGGAAAGGAAGGCATAGTAACGCTGGAAGCCTTTCTCTCCGTGCATATAGCCAAACGAATAGATATGAACCATCAGGCTGACCGTAGAGATGACAATCAACATCATCACTGATATCGGATCGAGCAAGATGCCAAGGTCAAAATGCAATGTGCCGAGGGGAAGCCACGTGAAGTTATAGGGCATCAGCGTAGCATAGACACCTTCAGCAGTACGGGCAGCAGAGAAATACTGGAAAGCAGTGAGGTAGGAAAGCACCGTCACGACACCCAGCGACGTCGTGCCGATGAGCCCTGCCGCCTTATGTGACATCTTCATTCCGCAAAGTCCCAAGACAAGGAACGAGAACAGCGGGAGAAGAAGTATCAATATTGTATATCCGTAATCCATTATATTAATCTTTAAACGTTTTAACTGTTAAATTATCCATGGGTTACCACTTCATATTCTCAATACTGTTCACCTGGTCACTGTGGAAGTTACGGTAAACATTAATGATAATCGCAATAGCAACAGCTGTCTCGGCAGCGCTCACACCGATAGAGAAGAGTGTGAAGAAGAAGCCTTCGAGCTGTCCGGGGAAGAGATAACGGTTGAGAACGGCAAAGTTCATGTCGACCGCATTGAGAATAAGTTCTACACATATCAGCATGGCCACCAGGTTGCGACGGGTGACAAACCCGAAGAAACCGATGAAGAACAACAGTGCACTGAGCACGAGATAACATTCTACGGGTATCATTGCTTATTCTCCTTTCTTGCTATCATAATGCCGCCGATAATGCATGCCAGCAGGAACAACGAGATAAACTCAAAGGGAAGTACATACTGATACTTCTCCGAACCTACCAGGGCCATACCAATCGTCTCCATGGGAACCTCGGCATCGGCCATCTCGGCAAAACGGTTAACAAACTCATTCTTCATTAAGACAAAAACGACTACTGCCAGACCGGCAAGGGCGGCAAGAGCACCAGTGAAGACGCGTGAGCCCTTCAGCCGTTCCTGCAAACCTTGAAGGGTCTGCTTCGACACCAGTTGGATGGCGAAGATGTAGAGCATCGTCACGCCACCGGCATAGACTGCAATCTGGGCAGCGCCAAGGAAGGTGTAGTCGAGCAGGAAATAGATGCCTGCCACACCAAAGAGAACAAAGAGCAGGAATGTAGCAGCTCGCATGATTCTCTTTGTCGTTACGCACATGATGGCCGAGCCGAGAATGACAACGGCCAAGATGCAAAACATTACTATATTTGCCATATTCCTTTACTTTGTTTTGGTGTTAAACTTTCCGATGGTCAGTTCTGCCCCACCCTCGATAAGGTTGGGCAGGGATCCGCCCTGGTACACCTCTTTGTCGAGGTGGAGGACAAGGGCGTCACGGTCGAACACCGCATTCTCAAAATCATTCGTAAACTCAATAGCTCCGAAGTTGCAGGCGTTCGTGCAGAGCTGACAGAACATGCAGTCGCCAAGGTCATACTGATAATCCAGCAGCACCTTTTTCTTCTTACCTGTCTCGGGGTCTTCACGCATCTCCGAGGTAATCTTGATGGTGCCGTTGGGGCAAGCCTTTTCACAAAGTGTGCAGGCTGTGCACTTATAGGCTCCCTCCTCGTCACGCACGAACACCAGTCGGCCGCGATGACGTTTGGCCACATGGAGCGTGGTTTTGCGATTCTCAGGATACTGTTCTGTCGACTTCGGGGTGAAGTATTCCTTCAGGGTTACCTTCATACCCGTTGCCAGCGTTTTCAGCGCATCCGCGATTTCGCCAAAATAGGATTTATTTTGTTCCATTGTTTTATACCTTATTTATAAAGTCCCAGTGTCACAATGACGGTCATCAACACAAGGTTGACAAGCGACAGCGGCATCAGATATTTCCACTCGAGTTTCATAATCTGGTCGATTCGCAGACGGGGGAAGGTCCACTTAATCCACATCAGCAGCCAGACAACAGCGAAAGTCTTTCCCAGGAACCAAACAATACCTGGAATAAAGTTCATCACATTGTCAAACCCTTCGATACCGATGTTTACAGGAGCCCAGCCGCCCAGGAAGACGGTGGTTGCAATACCGGCGATGATGAAGAGATTCAGGAACTCGGCAAGATAGAAGAAGCCGAAGCCCATGCCGGAGTACTCTGTGTGGTGACCGGCCGTCAGCTCACTCTCTGCCTCCGCCATATCGAAGGGACCACGGTTAGCCTCAGCGTTACCGGCAACGAGGAAGACGAGGAAGGCGATGATAGCAGGGATATGTCCACGGAAAATGAGCCAGTTCCACGGGCCTGTCTGATATTCCACGATGCCACTGACCTGCATTGTACCCGTCAGAATAACGGCAGTGATAAGGCAGAGGCAAAGCGACATCTCATAGGAAATAATCTGTACGGCGGCACGCATGGCTGATACAACGGAGTATTTGTTATTAGAACCCCAACCAGCCAAGAAGATGCCCACCACGCCGATGGATGAGATAGCCGTCAACAGGAATACGCCCACGTTGAAGTCAAGAACTACAGCACCATTGTTCCAAGGAAGGAACGAAAAGGCACCGACGGAACCTACGATAACGAGGAACGGAGCCAAGGCATAGAGGAACTTGTCAGCCTTGTCGACGAAGAAGATTTCCTTGATCAGCATCTTCACCACATCGGCAAACACCTGGAAGATGCCCCATGGACCTACTCGCATCGGGCCAAGACGGCACTGGAAATAGGCACAGACCTTACGTTCCATGAATATCAGTGCGATGGCCAGCAGTGCATATCCCACGAGGATGAGAACGCCCACCAGCACGCACTCAATGAGAATTGACCAAAAGTCGTTCAGCCCCAGTGTGAGGCGAAGCAGGTTGTCAATCCATTGTGTAATTATAGAAAAGTCAAACATTACTTTTTTCCTTTTTTACCTTTATACTAATTTACCTTTTAGCGGTCGATATCGGGAATGACAACGTCAATGGCTGCTGTTGTCGTCACGAGGTCGGCAATCTTCTGTCCGCGTAGCATCGTGTCAAGGGCACCAATAAGCGTAAGGCCCATCGGACGCATCTTCATACGATACGGACTCTTGTCGCCATTCGAGTCGAGGTAGACGCCGAACTCACCGCTGGCACCTTCCACAGAGAAATACCACTGTCCCTCAGGAACCTTGATGATAGGTTTCTGCTTGACATAGAAATCTCCCTCAGGTATGTTATCGATAAGCTGCTCGATAATCGAGAGGCTCTGATACATCTCCTGGATATGGACAAGGTAGCGGCTCATGGAGTCACAGCCATCCAATGTAACCTGCTTCCAATCCACTTTGTCATAGACATCGTAGGGATGGCTCTTACGGACATCGTTCTTCCATCCGGCGGCACGTCCGGCAGGACCTGTCACACCGTAGTTGATGCAGTCCTCGAGTCCCATCACACCGACGTTCTCCAGACGGTTGTGGGTAATGACGTTATCGCCGAAGACATCCATATATTCCTGTATCATGGGCTTGAGATACTTCACCAGGTCCTTGACATTCTTGACAAAGTTCGGGTCAATATCATCCTGCAGGCCACCAATACGGTAGTAGTTCTGGATGAGACGTCCGCCAGTGGTTTCCTCCATGACATTTAGGACGTGCTCTCTGTCTCGCATGCAATAAAGGAATGCCGTCAGGGCTCCAAGGTCCTGAGCGGTACATCCGCAATAGAGCAGGTGTGAGTCGAGACGCTGCAACTCATCCATAATCGTACGGATATATTTGATTCGGTCGGTCAGTTCAACACCCATTCCTTCCTCGATGACGCCAACCAGAGCATGGCGGTGCATCATGGCCGACAGATAGTTCAGTCGGTCTGTGAGAGCAAGGGTCTGCGGATAGGTCATGCCTTCCCACATCTTCTCAATACCACGATGGATATAGCCGAGGTGCGGATATATACGCTTGACGATTTCACCGTTAAGGATGGTCTGCAAACGAAGCACTCCGTGAGTTGACGGGTGCTGCGGACCGATGTTCACCACATAATCGTCATCTGCGAAAAGACGATTCTGCTTAGCAGTGAGCTTGCCATCTTTCGTCAGGCTATACTCTATGCCATAGTCAGGTTCGACATCATCCTCGAGCGTATACTTGTCATCAGCCTTGAAGTCTTTACGGAGTGGATAGCCTTTGAAGTCGGAGCGCAGGAAAAGCCTACGCATATCCGGATGTCCTAAGAACTTGATACCCAGGAAGTCGAACACCTCACGTTCAAGCAGGTCAGCAGCCTTCCAAAGCTTCAGTACAGAAGGAATGACATAGTCTTCCCCTACCCTCTTGGCGATGGTCTTGACGCTGGTGCGAGAATGGTTTTCGGTATTCTCAAGAATATAAATGCAGCCGAGTCCTTCCTCGCCGAAGTCTTCGCCGACGATTGTGACCAGATAGTCGAAGTGCTGCTTCTCTTTCAGCTCTTGCATCTTCTGAGCAAAGCTGTCAAATTCGAAAAGTTGGAATTCTAATTTCATTGTGCAGCCTCCTCTTTCTTTAATTCTTCAACAAACGTCTCAGGCACATTGGTCACCACGATAGGTTCGCGGCGACGGTCGCCAAGTTTCTCGCGGAATGTCAGCTCTTCGTTGGACACGCCCAGCTCACGTTCAGCCTTCGACTGCTTATGGTTAGCACCTCCAAAGAACTTTTCCACCTTCACCTTGCGCTGAAGCTGCATCATGCCATACATAATTGCTTCCGGACGCGGAGGACAGCCGGGAATGAATACGTCTACGGGGACGATTTCTTCTATGCCTTTCACCACATGATAGCTGGACTTGAAGGGACCTCCGGAAATGGCGCAGCCACCGACAGCTATCACATATTTAGGCTCGGCCATCTCATCATATAGACGCTTCAGTGCAGGAGCCATCTTGTGGGTGATGGTACCGGCGCACATAATCAGGTCAGCTTGACGGGGAGAGTTTCTCGTTACTTCAAAGCCGAAGCGTGCGAAGTCATAACGGGCACAACCGACAGCCATGAACTCGATGCCGCAGCATGAGGTGGCGAAAGTCAGTGACCATAAAGAGTTCGAGCGTCCCCAGTTGATGGCCTGGTCGAGAGATCCGACAACAACATTGACTCCACCCTCGTGAAGTTCGTCAACGATCTTCTCCAGTCCTTTATTATCCTTAAACTCGTCATAAGGAATACTCTTGATGTGCGGTTTTCTTACTTCCATTCCAAGTCTCCTTTCCGCCAGGCATATGCCAAGCCTAAAACCAAGACGAGCAGGAAGAATCCGATGCTGACGAGTGCCATCGAACCAAACTGCTTAACGACTACTGCCCAAGGATAGAGGAACACGGTCTCAATGTCGAACATCAGGAAGAGGATAGCTACGAGATAGAAGCCTATCGACACGGGCAGCCAAGAGGATCCACGTGTCGGTATACCGCTTTCGTAGGGTTCACCCTTCACCTTGTTGTACGAACGAGGTCCAATGAGTTTGGCCACGACATAAGCGCCGATAACCAACACAGCAGCCGTCAGTAAAACGGTGATAAAAAGTGTAAAATACATAAATAATTATTATAACGTTATATTTTATATCTGCTTTCCCAGCATAGTAATCTCAATAAGAGAGTGCAAAGGTAGTAATTTATTCGCAAACTAAAGCATTTTTAACGCGAAAAGTAATGTTAGCATTACAAAATAAGCCCTTTTCACCTCCTCATCAAGGCCGTAATTCTTTTTTTTTAACCACGATACGTATGAAAAAAACTATAATCTTTTGCCATTTCATGAAGAAGTTGTAATTTTGCATGGCAAAAAGGAAAATGCCATTATAATAATGTATTTTATATTTATTAAAAAGAACAGTTAAACAACAGATTATATTTAATTACATGAAGAAAATCACTATTGACACGACAAAGGCCGCATGCTTTCTTACGGAAGGAGCGGTAAAGGCTTACGAGCCGAAGGTGAAACAGGCACAACAGGCTCTCGAGGCCGGCACATGCCCTGGTAACGACTTTTTGGGGTGGCTACACCTGCCCAGCAGCATCACACCGGAGTTCATTCAGGAAATTCAGACCGTGGCCGACACGTTGCGTGCGAAGTGCGACGTCGTTGTCGTGGCAGGCATCGGCGGCAGCTACCTCGGAGCTCGTGCCGTCATTGAAGCGTTAAGCAAGTCATTCGGTGCGGAGAAGAAGCCCGAAGTGCTCTTTGCCGGAAACAACATCGGCGAGGATTATCTCTACGAATTGACGGAGTATCTGAAGGATAAAAAGTTCGGAGTCATCAACATTTCCAAATCGGGAACGACGACCGAGACTGCTCTCACCTTCCGACTACTGAAAAAGCAGTGCGAAGCACAGCGTGGAAAGGAAGAGGCCAAGCAGGTTATCGTGGCCGTCACCGACGCCAAGAAGGGTGCTGCCCGCACCTGCGCTGACAAAGAAGGCTACAAGAGTTTCGTCATCCCCGACAACGTAGGCGGTCGTTTCTCTGTGCTCACCCCCGTCGGACTGCTTCCCATTGCCATTGCCGGTTTTGACATCAAAGCCCTTGTTGAAGGTGCTCAGGACATGGAGAAGGCTACTGGCTGTGATGTGCCTTTCGATGACAATATCGCCGCACAGTATGCCGCTGTTCGCAACGCCCTCTACCACGAAGGTGGCAAGAAGATAGAAATCATGGTGAACTATCAGCCGAAACTCCATTTCATTGCCGAATGGTGGAAGCAGCTCTATGGAGAGTCGGAAGGCAAGGAGAACAAAGGAATCTTCCCTGCTTCATGCGACTTCACCACCGACCTGCACTCCATGGGACAGTGGATTCAGGAAGGTGAGCGCAGCATCTTCGAGACTGTCATCAGTGTTGAGCAGCCCAACCATCGTGTCGACTTCCCCTTCGACGAAGAGAACCTCGACGGACTGAACTTCCTGGCAGGCAAGCGCGTCGATGAGGTCAACAAGATGGCAGAGTTGGGAACTCGTCTGGCCCATGTCGATGGCGGCGTACCCAATATCCTCATCACGATGCCTGCCATCAATGAGTACTACATCGGTCAACTGCTCTATTTCTTTGAAATTGGCTGCGGCATCAGCGGCAACGTGCTGGGTGTCAACCCCTTTAACCAGCCAGGCGTCGAAGCTTACAAAAAGAACATGTTCGCACTGCTCAACAAGCCCGGCTACGAGGCTGAGAGCAAGGCCATTCAGGAAAGACTGAAATGAGGCCGTGTTGTGTGCTTTTCGATATGGACGGCGTGCTCTACGACAGCATGCCGCTCCATGCGAAGGCATGGATAGAGGCTATGCACTCCTTCGGCATAGAGATGACGTCCCATGATGCCTACATAACGGAAGGACAACGGGGTATAGACACCATTCGCCAGATGGTATTGGAACAGCATGGCAAAGATATCAGTGACGATGAGGCACAGGCTATGTACGATGAGAAGGCACGTCTGTTCCACCTGATGGCTCCGGCACCGGTATTCGATGGTGTTACTGACCTGATGCGGCAGATTCATCACGCGGGCCTTCAGATTGGCATCGTCACTGGCAGTGCCCAGCGTCCGCTCATCAACAGGCTCACCCATGACTTCTCACCCTACGTTGACCAAGCGCACATTGTTACGGCATATGATGTCAGTCGAGGGAAGCCACACCCTGAACCCTACCTGAAAGGACTGGAAAAGGCAGGGGTCACGAACCCTGCGCAAGGCATCGTCGTTGAGAACGCGCCCATGGGCATACGCGCCGGCGTTGCTGCCGGCTGCGCCACCGTCGCCATCAACAGCGGACCATTACCCGACGAAGTCCTTCTGGCAGAGGGCCCCACCCTACTCCTTCACAGCATCCGTGAGCTCAGCAATCTCTGGCAGACCATTTACAACCAACTATCAATAGCCCATTGACATGACACAAGAAGAAACATGGCTCAAGCATTACAACGAATACCGCAGTTTTCTGAAAGAGAACTGCAAGCGGCCTTCCAAACACTATTTAGAAGACAGGGCGCTATTCAACTGGTTTAAACACAATAAGAAGATCTATCTCAGTGGGCGAATGCCTTTCGACCGTCTCACTTTATTCCGACTACTTCTGGAGGATGCAGAACGGATGCAGAAGATTAACCAATATGCTTACGTTCACGCAGAAGACGTTGATCTACTCTCGGCAGCCAAACAGAAAAGTGCGCTCAAATCATCCCGAACAACCACAAAAAAATCATAACGACAATGACACAAGCTATTCAAAAAAAATTAAGCGATTCCGCTGCCATGCGATGGACCGCCTTGGCACTGCTGGCATCGGCAATGTTCTTTGGCTACATCTTCGTTGATGTGCTCTCACCGCTTCAGGAGCTTCTCCAGACGCAACGTGGCTGGGACCCTGTTGCCTACGGACATTTTGCGGGTTCAGAACCATTCCTCAACGTGTTCGTCTTCTTCCTCATTATTGCCGGTATCATTCTCGACAAAATGGGGGTTCGCTTCACCGCCATCCTATCTGGAACGGTAATGGTCATCGGTGCCGCATTGAATTACTACGCAGTGACAGAAGGGTTCATTGGCAGCGCCACAGAGTCTTTCTTCAACAACAACCTCAACCTTCCGCAGTCGTGGTGGAACGTTACGCCATTCTACGAAGGCATGCCCGCCTCGGCCAAGCTGTCAGCCATCGGCTTCATGGTATTCGGCAGCGGATGTGAAATGGCAGGCATCACCGTCAGCAGAGGTATTGTGAAATGGTTCAAAGGCAAGGAGATGGCACTGGCGATGGGTGTCGAGATGGCTATCGCACGCATTGGCGTAGCTGTTGTCATGATTGGCTCTCCGGCATTGGCAGCGATCAACCCTGTCAGCGTCAGCCGTCCTGTTGCCTTCTCACTGGCACTTCTCTGTATCGGCCTTATCTGCTTCATCGCCTATGCCATTATGGACAAGAAGCTTGATGCTCAAGGTGTTGAAGAAGAGAAAGACGACCCCTTCAAAGTCAGTGACATCGGCAAGATTCTTTCTTCGAGGATGTTCTGGGTGGTTGCCCTACTGTGTGTCCTTTACTACTCAGCCATCTTCCCCTTCCAGAAGTATGCCATCAACATGCTTCAGTGCAACCTGCACTTCACTGCCGAGCAGGCTGGCCGCGTGTTCTTCGTATTCCCATTAGGTGCGGCAGCCATCACGCCATTCCTCGGCAATTTCCTCGACCGCAAAGGTAAGGGAGCTACGATGCTCATCCTCGGCGCACTGCTGATGATTATCTGTCATCTGGTATTTGCTTTCGTGGTACCTGCAACACAATCAGTCATCATCACATTTGCCGCCATCATCGTGCTCGGCATCTCCTTCTCGCTTGTCCCTGCCGCCCTCTGGCCCAGCGTTCCGAAGCTTATCGACGAGAAACTGCTCGGTTCTGCCTATGCCCTGATATTCTGGATACAAAACATCGGTCTATATGCATTCCCGATGATTATCGGTTCCGTCATCCGTTCTTCAAATCCTGGAGTCACCGACCCGCTTATGTACAACTACACCGTCCCCATGTGCGTCTTCGCATCGCTCGGTGTTGCAGCCCTTCTGCTTGGCCTCTATCTTAAAGTCATCGACCGCAAGGGCGGCTACGGACTCGAGGAGCCGAATATCAAGAAGTAATCTGTAGGAGAGGAAACAGCATGTAGGTCTGATGACCGGTTGTAATAAAAAAAGGTGTCCGGAAGGGAAGGTTTTGTTCCCGCCGGACACCTTTTATTTCCTGCCTACATCATATCAGGCGTATAGCTCATTTCAGTCATTGTACGACCGGGCATCGGCAGACTTATACGTAAACTCCCGCGTTCCAGACCCTACTGTAACAGGAAGGTCCTCCTTGAAGGGGTCGCAAATCTCTGCCGTGCAGCCGACGGGAATGGTTACACTCAGCCGGATGCTCTCATCGGCTTGACGCTCGGTGCGCACATGGATGAGTCCGTAGTTGTTTTCCTGAGAGCACTCTACCCAGGAGATATCTTCTGGCAGCTGAGGAGCTATGATAATCGTTTTGGTTCCGTCATACTGAATGCCGCCCAGCCAGGTGTAGAGCCATGTCAGTCCACCTCCGAACATCGGATGGCAGTGTGAGTTACCACCGTCCCATTGTTCCCATGTCGTTGTCGCACCCTGACGGATCCAATATCCGAAAGACGGGAAATCAGTCTTGCGGAACGCTTCGAGGGCTTGCCGGGCCATGCCATGTTCTGCCAGCACATTGAAAAAGAGGCTCGTGCCGTAGATTCCTGTGTACAAATGCCCATTGTGGTCTGCCAGTTCCTGCTCGACGACGCTTTCAAGTGTAACGTCCTGCCCCCAGTACATCATGTCCAGGGCAAAGATGTTGCTTCCTGCCGGTCCGTAAGTGTATTTTTCATCATCGAAGAGATGCTGATACATCGCAATTCGGGTCTTGAATTCAAGTTTATCAAACTGTTCAGCCTCCTTGTCGCGCCCCAACCAGACGGAAATCTCATTCATGGCCTTGGCGCAGCGCCAATAATAATAGGTGTGAACAAGTGCATTGGAGGGTCTGACATCGGTCGGCGTGCACCACTCGCCGAGGTTGCACCAATAGGCCATGTCATTGTTCGGCTGATAATGTTGCTCCATGGTGCCGTCTTCACTCACCCACTGGGAGAAGTAGTCCATCAGCCGGAGCATGGCAGGGTAGTTTTCTTCGAGCACCTGCTTGTCGCCATAATGCAGATAATACTCATACGGCATGAGAACCATCGCCGCACTCCAGGGGACACCGCCACCGCAGCCTGGCTGCCATGGTGCGCCGAAGGGCACGAATCCGGTACGTGGGTTCTGAGCCAGCCGCATATCGGCAAACCACTTACGATAGAGGGCTCGGGCATCGAAAGTCTTCATCACCATCGGTGCGGCTACTTGTCCGTCGCCAAGGTATGCAGCCCGTTCCCGATGTGGACAATCACTGATGATGCTCCCATGAGCATTGTCGAGCAGTGTGCGTCGCCAGATCTGATAGATCTTTGTCAGTAACGTGTCGGAACAGGCGAATGTGCCGGTCGTACGCAGTTCGGTATTGACGGCCTCGGCGGTGATGTCGTCAGTGGTGAGGGGTTGTGTCAGTCCGCTGATACGTACGCGGCGGAAAACGAACCATGTGAAGCGCGGACGGTAGGTTTCCCTTCCAGTCCCTCGCAGCGTATAGAGGCTCTCGCCATTAGGCGACTCAGAGAGGTAGTCTATCCGGATCTGCTGCCCGGCTTTGCCTTTGATATTTCGCAGGCACACCCACCCGGAGATTTCCTCACCGAAATCTACTACGACGCTGCCATCTGCTTGCCGGTCAACCGTCTGTGGACGAAACACCTCGGCAACCGTGTCAGAAGGTCCTGTCTGTGCTTCGAGTCGGCCATCCGGGGCTTGAGCTGGTGATGCCTGCTGCCATTCGGAGGGAACGAACCTCTCAGGACGGCACCAGGCGTCATCCTCATTCCGCGCATCGTAGTGTTCGCCGGCATAAATGCCGTTCATCGTTATCGGACCGGGCTTTGTGAGCCAACTGCCATCAGTGGGAATCATCTCGGAGGTGCCGTCGCTGTAGGTCAGGTAGAGCTGGGCAATCAGTCTCGGATGACCATATCTCATCGCGAAGGCATTCCCAGAGTTGTAGAAGCCATTACCTAACATCACCCCCACGACATGCTGCCCGGCAGTGAACTTTGCGGTGAGGTCATAGCCCAGATAGAAGCAGCGGTAGCCGGAAAACTCATTATCGATGGCTACACGCGTATGCTCGATGTTCGGACGGAAGGAGTAATCGGTCTGATTGGGCACAAGGACGTCATTACCCACCTTTTCGCCATCGACATACAACTCAAAGTATCCGAGTCCGCAGATGTAGATATGAGCGTTGCTGATGTTTTTCCGTATGGTCAGGTTTTTTCGGAACAAGGGCGCTGACCATTCTTCGGGAGCCTTGATCCACTGTGCCTTCCAGTCATCCTGGTTTAGGAGTCCCATTCGCCATCGTCCTGTCTCACTCCATGCTGACCGGCGTCCTCGCTTGTCCCACACGCGCACGCGCCAGTAGCAGTCTTGCCGACTTGTCAGCTGTCTTCCTTGGTAGGCAATAAGCGTTTCCGCATCCGACTTTTGTTTTTTACTGTCCCAAAGATCAGGCTTTCCCTTCTCCAGCAGCAAGGGCGACGAGGCCACTTGAATCTGATAGGCAGTCTGTCGCTGGTCGGTATCCCCCTGCTCAGCGACATTCCACCAAGACAGCCGTGGATTGCTGACGTCTACCGCCAAGGGGTCGGTGAGGTTTTCACACTTCATATTTTCGACATGAAGACGTGGCGATGCAGTAAGCAGCGTAGTGATAATCAGGAATAATGTCATGATGGTTTAGGGTGCTATTATAAATGTATATATAAAAAAATGTATGTCCGTTGTATTACCTGTCAGGTTTTTATATTGCAAAGAGGGAGTCTGGGGATTTCTCCCTGACTCCCTCTTTGCTATTCAAGTTATTCCTTTCGGCATCCCCTCTCCTATTGCAGGGAGAGGGTGCACCGTCAGGATGAACAATCATTCAGATTAATCTTCCCAAGGATTATATCCTTTTCCAAGGCCGTCAGCGTCGGCATCGCCGTCTCCGCCGACAACCAGCACGTCGTCGTTATCGTTACCGCCATCAACGGAGATGCTGATGAGCAGTTGTTCCTCGTTCACGTCGAGAGACTTCAGGGAGGGAATAATATATGCTTTCTTTGTCATAATTGTATCTCCTTATTAATCGTTATTATTTTACAACAACTTTCTTACCCTTTACGACATAGACACCCTTCTGGAGCTTGTCAACCTTCTGACCGCTGATGGTGTAGATATTGCCAAGAGTCTCTACCTCTCCGTTCTGCAGGATGATGCCGGTTCCCTGTCCGTCGACTGTGAAGCGCTTAGCCAGCACGTCGCCAGGATTGTCGATGTCATCGTCGCCTACGGGCAGGTGCTCGCGGGTATCCTTGAAGTAAGCGCGGAATGCCTTCAGCTTGGAGGTCTCGTTTGCGTTCTTCTTCAGCTCGTTGTTGGCAGCTACGAAGTAATCCCACTTGGTAGGAGCGACACGGTCGAAGCTACCTGTGAAGACGTATTCCATTTCTCCACCTACAGGATCCTCAACCATAGGCTGTACGGGGGCGATGGCCACCTTTTCAAGGGTGATGGGCTGCTCCTCAGTGATATCCTTGGTGGGCCAGATGAGATATGACTTGTAGGCAACGAGACCGTCGGTAGTGGTCTTGAATGCGATAGCCTCTTCGTCGGTCTCAGGTGCGTTGACGCCTGCGATATGAGTGCCTTCACCGAATACTTCCTCAATCTGAGCCTGCGTCATGTTGAAGGGCAGCACGATGGTGTTCCATGTGTCGGCCTTGACGGTACGCTTCAGTGTGATGTCGGTAGTACCGGCTGCTGCGGCTGCTGCTACGGCAGCGGCGTTGTCAACAGCCTCGTCGAAGGCGACGGGCTCTACGGTAACCTGGAATGAGAGGTCGTGGTATGCACCGCCGAAGTTCTGTTCCTGATAGATAGCGACAACGTTCTTACCTGCCTTGAGGAGGCTCTGGTCTACATTGACTGTTACCCAGTTGGTTCCGTTGGTCCAACCGGTAGCTTCGTCGACGAGTGTTCCGTTCACATAGACGGCATAGTCGTCATCGTGGAGGACCTTAATCTCATACTTACCATTGGGAACTTGCTCAAGTTCGAATGTACGACGGAGCCAGTAGGTGTTGTACTCGTCATACCAGTTGGTGTTGTAGCGTGCTCCAGAGCGTGCTCCACCGTCGTATCCATGTGCGCCGATAGGCATCAGGATGTCGCCCCATGCTGAGTCGTCGAATTCGGCTGTTGTCCATCCGGCTTCAATCTCGCGGTCGTTCTCAGAGCCGTTCTTCCAGAGATATTTTGCGGTGTAAGGATTGGTCTGTCCGTTGGGCAGGAGGATGATGACTTTCTCTTCCTGATTGCAGACGGAGCACTTGCCGTCGACAAACTCGTGGTTACCGGTAGCGGGGATAACCTCGGTCTTCAGTGCGTGGCAATCTGTGCACTCATAGACGATCTTACCGTCAACGGCACAGGTAGCTTCTGTTTTCTGTGCATCGCCCCATGTGTGAGCCTGCTCATTGATCCAGAACTCGCCGATCTGTGTACCATCGATACCACGTGTGGTGGTGTAACGGAAATACTTATACTTGGTTTCATCGTTCACGGGGAATACGAACTCCTCACGGTTAACGAGACCGATGGAGTGGTCGTCTACCTGCTCGTCGATGAGTGTCCAGTTCTTGTTGTCATTAGAACCTTCAACCTTCCAGGAGCGCGGATTGCGTCCGGTGTAGTTGTAGGTGTCGCCACCGGTGACGATGGAGTACTGCTTCACGGCGACAGGCTCTGAGGCTACGATGACAGCCCAGATTTGGTCGGAGTTACCGCCAAACTTGGTGTCGGCATTGTTGTCGAGGATGTTTGCGAAGGGTGCGTCGCCCCAGCCATTACCACCGGTGAAGGGCATGTATCCGATGCCGTTTACGTCGTAACGGGTAGGAGTAACGGTAATCTCTACGGTCGGTTCGGGATATTCGTCAGCATACTGATACTGGTTAATCTGAATATCGTCGAAGTTGAAGTGGAAGCCTTTATCGCCATCATCGACGACACCGAACTGGATGAGCAGCATTTCGAATTCCTGCTCAGCGGTGAAGTCTTCTGATATGGCCAGGTTTGTGGTTTCAGCCTTCGGCAGGTGTGCAGACACGAGGATGCCGCCGCCTACGCTGGGATAGAAGTCAGCATGTCCGAAGTTCTCGTTGTTCAGGACGTTGAACGGCAGGAATGCATAAGATCCTTCGTTCCATGAGTTCCACTGTGTGCCGCTGTACTTGAAGGAGATGTTGTAGTCGGCGCCCTTGGTGAAGCCTTCCACTTTCTTGTAGAGGGGTTCCCATCCGCCTGTTCCTACATAAGGATTGAGGGTGTTGGTTCCGGTTGTCTCGTCGTAGGTAATCTTTCCTTCGAATACACCCTTATGGGCGTCGTTGGTGGTCCAGTTGTTCAGGTTGCGGTAGCTGCTGTCAGCGAACGGCACCATGGTGGGAGCACCGCAGTCGACCCATTGTCCCTTGGTGTATTTGTATTCGACGCCGTCTTTGATGACGCGCTTTCCGTCATAGACAGAGATGCCGGCGTCAGCTGCCATAGCCTCGGCTTCGGGTGTTGAAGCGAACTTGCCGGAGTTGGCAGAACCTACGAACTGGTTGTTCACCTTGTCATACAATCCCATGGCACCCTCGGCATTGATAGCGGGTACATAGTCCTTGATGAGCGTCTCGCCTTCATAGATTTTGAAGGTATAGAGCTTCATCGGGGCTGCTGAGTTGTCGGGATGGTCGTTGTGGCAGAGGTCGAAGATGTACATCGGGCGGTTGCCGTCTTTCGATTCTTCGGTGTCGGTGATGGTGGAGATGGGGGTGTCTGCGCCGTCTCTGAAGATGTTGAGTGTCATGGCGTTGGCGTCGACCTTAATCTTCTCTCCGGTAGGAATGTCAACTGTTCCCTGGATTTCGTGGTTTCGTGCGAAGCATCCGTGGTTTTGGTTATTGAAGCGCCAGAAGAACACGAACATGTCAGCGCCATAATTAGAGCGGGCTCCGAAGGGTGCCTGATAAGCCTGGGTAGAACCTTCGATGTCGCACTCCATGACGATACGGGTGTTGGCCTTGAAGATGTATCCGGTGTTGATGTATGGCTTCGTTCCCATGTCGCTCTTCACCTGGATGTAGTCAATCTGGGTGATACCCTTGCGGGCAACGTTCAGGGAGTTGACCCGTGAATAGACACCATAAGGTTCGTATTCGCACAGGTTGTTCAGGGCATAGAACTTGTTGTCGGCCTGGTTGAACACCATGGGTTCGCCACCGGTGTATGTTGCCAGATTCTCAACGATGGCCACAGGGACATCCTGAGCAACAAGTTTCCAGAACGAGCGGTGGTTGGTTCCTGCCTCGGCAGCAAATCCCTGTACGGTGTCGAATTCGCGTCCGTTGTCAGCTTTTGCCTTCCAGTTCAGGCCGTATGTGCCTGCTGTGAAGTCGAATGTTGCCTGGTCGGTAGATGCCAAGCCATACATGCCTTCTCCTTCTTCAGTCTTTTCTGCTACGTAGAATTCTACGGGCTCGTCGGCGAGTGCTACTTCCTGCAGGTTAGTAGCGCTGCTCTGGATGTACTTACCCGTGACTGTGTTTCGGATGTAGTAACAGTTAGCCTTTCCAGTAGGAATAAAGGCCCAATAAGAATTTTCCCCCTCAACACCGAGTGCGACAACGCCGCAGCCATTGTCCTGCATCAAGACATTGAGGTCGTTTCGGTTGGCAATGGTGTACTTCTTAGAAGTATCCAATTGCGCCCACGCACCGGCCACGCAAAGCAGAGCCAGTACCAACATGAACATTTTCTTTGTCTTCATTGTTACTTTAAATTAGGTTTAACTTTATAAAACAGATAATCTCTTTTCAATATATAATTGCTGCAAAGTTATAAAAAAAAACAAAAAATCAGAACATTTTTTCTTGTTTTTTTTACAATCTCATTAAAAATAATAAATATATTTATTGAAAAGGGTGTTTAGCGTGTAAGTTTTTATTTATTTTTTACGACTTACATGTCTATGAGTCTGCGTGCGAACTCCCATATAATGATGCCGGCTGTAACGGATACGTTCATGGAATGCTTGGTGCCATACTGCGGTATCTCCAGGCAGGCGTCGCAGTTGTTGATGACTTCCTGTCGCACGCCTTTGACCTCGTTGCCCAGTACGACGGCGTATCGGCGTCCTGTCTCGGGCTGGAACGACAGCGGGGTGATGCTGCCTTCTGCCTGCTCTATGGCCAACACGCTGACGCCTTGTGCCTTGAGGGCTGCCACGGCTTCTTGGGCATGTTCGAAATACTGCCACTCCACGGCATCTTCGGCTCCCAATGCCGTCTTATGGATTTCCGTCAGGCAGTGTTCCGGTGTTGCTGTGATGCCGCAGAGCCATAGGGCTTCCACCCTGAAGGCATCGCATGTTCGGAAGATGCTGCCGACGTTGTAGAGCGACCGCACATCGTCGAGTACGACGATGAGCGGCAGCTTTGTTGCCTCATGGAACTGCTCCACGGTGAGGCGTTCCATCTCTGTTGTTTTCAGTTTTCTTACCATGCTATCTCCACCTGGACGCCGTCGGGCGAGTTTTCAAAGGCGACATGCAGAATGTTTCGTTTCTCATCCCACCGGTACTGACTGGCGTCAGCGCCTATGGTGACGCGCTTGGGTTTCTTGGGCAACATGACGGCCATGACATTGTCGGTGTCCTTCGGACTCTTGGCAACGAACGCGTAGCTGCGTGGCGTCGTCTTCTCTTCGTATTGCCGTGAGGCAGCGGCAAGGACCTGCGGACGTTTCCTGTCGGTCACCTTGCTGAGGTCGTAGAGGAAAGCCTGTTCGCCAGGACGTACGATTTTCTGCGATAAGACGGGCAGTTCGGGGCTGAACAGGTCGATATAGTTGCCGTTGAGTATCAAGGGGGCGTCGCTCACCATGCCTTCGTCGACGACGGATGCGAGCACATAGGGTCCGCGCTCCAGATAGAATGCGTTTTTGTATTCGAGCCGTCCGTAGGCTTTCTCCACGACGTCGATGAGTATCTTGTCGCCACCGGCGTTCATCACGAACGTCTTGGGGTCCTGGCGGATGACGTAGACAGTGCCTTTGCCGTAGCGATAGACTCCTGCTGGGGCCTTCGCGGGTATCTGCATCAGCGTGAACAGGTGTTCTGACGGGGCGTCGTATCGGTTGCCGTCTTGGTTCCACCACTCCTGCACGCGCTGGAAGGCGTCGTCATCGCTGCCGGCGTAGACGAGCCGTCCGCCCTCGCCCACCCATCGTGCGATGTCTTCATGGGCTTTCGGGTCGAGGGGTTTCATGTTCGCGTAGCTCAGCAGCAGGACGCGCACGTCTTTCCACGTGTCGGCATATCCGGTGTTCTCCAGGTGGGTGATGCTGACGGGTATGCCTCGTTTCACGAGTGGCAGTGCCAGTCCGTAGAAGTTGGAGAGCTGCGGGTCGTCGTAGCCATCGACGGGCTGGGGCGACCGCTGGAACATGAGCGAGTTGGCCATGGCGACGCTGATGCCCTGCGATCCGCTGACGTGGTTGTCGGACAGTGGCATCTGGTTCAGGCTGTTCACCATCACCTGCATCTGTGTGGAGTAGAAACGGGGTATGCGTGCCCGCTCCTCGCTGTCCTTGCTGACGCGGTAGAGTCCTTCGTAGATGCGGTCGGGCCAGGGCATCACCTCGTAGTCGGCCACCTGCGGATAGAGCAGCTGTGCGGTGAACGTGGCCTGATAGTTGCGTCGGTAGTCTTCCCAGTCTTTGGCGCGGTCCTCGATGGGGTCGGTCAGGAAGAACATCTTCCGTCCCGTAGGTCGTGTCATCGACTCCATGCAGCCGTATTCGAGGTATGCCGTCTCGAAGACGCGTTCCTTGGCGACGCCGTTGAAGTAGTTTGGTTCGCGCGATGTTCCCGTCCACACCTGTGCGATGTATCCGTCGCACGATGTCAGCGATGCCAGCGATGCCTCCGGCGATACGATCTGCCACTGCGAGTAGTTCAGCAGCGAGTGTGTGGGCACGTAGCAGCGCACGTTGAGTCCTTTCTCCCTGCCGTATTGCTTGGCGTAGGCGAAAGCTTCGTCGAGAGCGCGGTAGTAGAGGTGGTATTTGAGTTTGTTCGACAGGTAGGTGTTCTCAGCCGACTCGTGTTGCGGGCGCCACGGAAATCCGTAGTAGTCCATCCACTCGCGCTTGAAGGCCTCGCTGTATCCGCCGCGTGCCCAGAACTCGGGCTCTTCGAGGAAGATGGCGTCGATGCCCTGGTCGATGACGGGTTTGATGTGCCGCTCCTTGAAGTATCGCAGATAGTTCTCCGTGGGCACGATATAGGGCACCATGCGTCCGTGCCAGATGGTGTCGCCCTGCATGGTCTTCTGCCCCTCGTCCAGATGCGGCGTGCCGTCCCACTGTCCGGTGAAGTAGTCCTGATACTGTCCCCAGGCAATGCCCGTCATGAAGTGTGCGGTGTAGCCGCGTTGTCGCCACGAGCTGACGCGCTCTTCGAAGGTATGGCGGCGGTTGTCGTTCACGCCATACACCATCACGGCATCGGCTCGGATGTCGGTGGCGGGCTTCCATTGTCCTGCGGTCTGGAACGTTGTCTTCTCACGCTGTGCCCACAGTGCCGTTGCTGTCAGCACCAGTGCCGTTGTCAAGAATATCTTTCGCATAGGTCTTTATTTGTCTGATCATTGCCAGCAGTCCGTTGGAGCGAGTCGGCGAGAGGTGTTCGCGCAGTCCGATGCGCTCGATGAAGTAGAGGTCGGCATGCAGGATGTCCTCGGGAGTCTGGTCGGAGAGCACGCGCAGCAGCAGAGCCACGATGCCTTTCACGATGAGTGCGTCGCTCTCAGCGTTGAGGTGCATGCGTCCGTCGTTCATCTCGCAGCTCACCCACACGCGGCTCTGGCAGCCGTCGATGAGGTTCTGCTCCGTCTTGTACTGGTCGTCGAGCGGTGTCAGCTCGTTTCCGAGGTCGATGAGCATCTGGTAGCGGTCCATCCAGTCGTCGAGGGAGCTGAACTCGTCGATAATCTCGTCTTGTATCTCGTTGATTGTTGCCATGATGATTGTTATTCGATTGTTGTTGCAAAATTACAAATAATCTTTGAACCGGCAAAAAAGAACGAAAGAAAAAACCTGCAACAATTTCACAACTCCTGCAGGCCGATATCGAAAACCAGATTAGTAAACGAGTTTTGGGGGCTCCTTTTTAATTTTTCATTGAAGTTTTGGAAGCAGGAGAAACATCACCTTTTCACCTTTTCAGCTGTTGTGCGCTCCAACCTGAAGTCGGTGGCTGAGAACCAGACGAAGGGATCGTCGGGTGTGGACTGCTCAGGCGCAACCTTCACACCATAGGTGACACATCCGTCCTTCGGCATGTCGACCGCAATCTCGTAGCGGGCCCATCCGGCACCCTTGCCGTCGTTGGCCCGGGCAGCCTGTCTCACTCGCTCTGGAATCGCTGTGTTGTCGATTTGTGCATTCAGGAACTGTGCTTGAGCATCGACCCATATCGGGCCGCCCTCACCGCCATAGGCCTTGATGGGTACGATGATGTCTTCCTTCCACTCGGGACTCTTCACAAAGACCACTGCACCCTGACCGGCTGCGCGGGCCACATAGCTCAACGTGTAACGGCCTTTCGCAACAGTATCGGTGCGTTCCACCTGATACCTCACGTCAGCTCCGTTGGCATCAAGGTAGCGCACGGACTCATCGCCCGTATAGTAGTTGCCCGAACTGGTCCACTCCGGCCATATTTGTCCGCCAATGTAGAATCTGTTGTTGTTGTCACTGTTCTCTACGGGATGCCACTTGTTCTTGCGGAAGAAGTCGCGTTCGTTGGAGGGCATCACCTGGCCTTCGTATCTGTTCTCGGCAAGTTCTTCTTCCTGCTGTTTGTCCCAATAGTCATTGATAACCTGCGTCATCTTCACCCCGCACCCTACGATGCCAGCCACCGAAGCGCCCCACATCAGGAGCCACAAGATACGTTGTCCGATGCCCATCGGCTGCGTCTTCTTGGCCATCGTTAGGGCAGCATGAACTGAGCAATAGGCTGGGATGAAGCATGTCAGCAGGATGCAGGCAAAGAGTCCCCATACGATAAATGGTGCATTCTGATAGATGTGCAAGAGGTCGGAATCAATACCCGGCAGCGTGACGTTGGGAGCAACGGCGATGGCAACGGCAAAGCAAAGAGCCACCAGGGCAGGGATGATGAATAACATGCCAAAAGCTATGAGGCATACTTTAATCAATACGCCTAAGGCACTGAAGAAGCCGGCAATGCAGCCCCTCGCTTCGGTGTGTCCTCCGGTTTCTCCGTGGGATGCTTCCTGCCGCCGTGCCTCATGGGCCACTTCGTCAGCCAGCGTCTCGGGTGTCACCTCGCGCCCTTTCATCCTCAGCCGTTCCTCTGGGGTCTTGGCCTCAGGGGTGATGATGGCTACGACAATATAGGCGATGATACCCCCGGGGAATATAAAGGAAAAACTAAAAGGGCTGATGGGAAGGGTGTTTTCGAAATAGAAAACTGGACCTCCCGCCAGTAGCAGCAACCCGACAAATCCCAGTCGCCACAGGGTAACGTCGCCGCCGAAGTAGTTGGACAGGCCGGCCAGCACGCCTGCCAGCATCTTGTTCTGCCCGTCGCGATAGAAACGCTTGGCGGTGCGGCGAGAACCCTGCGCCTCACTGCCACTCGTCTCGGCCGATGGCGCCGGCACGCCAGAAGGTTCGCCGTCGGCCTCCTCCTCTGATGAAGGCTGGGATGAAGTGTCGTCGATTTCCTCGGGTCTTCCGATGCGTTTGATAATGTCCTGCACATGTTCAATGGTGATGGCTTCCACACCGTTGGCTTTCAGTTCGGCAAAGAGTTCGGCTATGCGCGACTCGATGTCGTTGGCAATCTCGGCACCCTCTTCCTGCTTACGGAAGTACTGGCGCAAGGCCTCTTCGTAGTTGTTCAGCAGTTCATAGGCGTCCTCGTCGATGTTGTAGAGCTGGCCGAACAGATTGATGGTAATATTCTTTTTCATAATTTCTTTTTTTTGTTCGTTTGGTTTTTTAGTTGTTTAGTAGATTGGTGGTTTGGCAGATTGGGGATATTACCTTTTCTGGTAGGTAACTATCCAAATCGACTAAACGACCAATACTATTTCACCTTTTCACTTTTTCAATATCTCAACCGTGTGGGCAATTTCTTCCCAAGCCTGGTCGAGTTCACTGAGAAACGTCCTGCCTTCAGGCGACAGTTCATAGTACTTTCGTGGCGGTCCCTGAGTACTCTCCTGCCAGTTGTAGTTCAGCAGACCCTCCTTCTTCAGTCGGGTGAGCAGCGGGTAGAGCGTTCCTTCCACCACGAGCAGTTCAGCCTCCTTCAGCCGTTCGATGACGTCGGAGGCGTATGCGGGCTGCTCCTTCAGCAGCAGCAGAATGCAGTATTCCAGCATCCCCTTCCGCATTTGTGATTTGGCATTGTCAATGTTCATAAAACAATTCGCTTACTCAATTATCATTATCATTTACTGCCGCCTCGCGAAAGCGGCTGACGGGTGAATGAGCATCTTGCGCACCGACACCTCTCCTACTCGTCGGATGCAAAGTTACAACAATTTTAGTACCTTGCAATACAAAGTACTAAAAATATTATAGTATTTAACCTTTTTTAGCACACGAAAGCCTTGTGGTAAACAATACAACACTGATATCATATCCACACTTTGGAAAAAATGTATACCTTTGCAGCGACAAAAAATAGTATCATTAACCTCAAAAAGACAACAAAACCATGGAAAAGAAATCCAACCAAAAGAGAAAAAATCAAAAGAGTATGAACCAGGCAGTGGAGTTCAATTATGAGCGTGTAGCCGACTGGTGGCCGCTATGCTTCAACAACTCCTGCCTGGCTGCCGACAAATGCATGCGACATTTCGCTGCCACTCACGCATCGGCAGACGTCACCAAGCACGTATGCGTAACACCAATGGCAAAGGGATATGGCAAGAAATGCAACTGGTTCAAGGAGAAAGAAATCATCACCCTAGCCTACGGATTTACCACCCTCTTCGACCAAGTACGCTATAAAGACGGCGCTGCGCTGCGACAAGCACTCATCGACTACTACCACTGCAAAAGACAATACTATTGGCACTATCATGGAGAACGACCGACCAGTCCGGAGCAACAAACCGACATGCAGGAAATCATGAAACAATTCGGCTACGACGAGCCTATCACCTTCGATCGCTACGAGCAAGCCTTCAAACTATGATTCATCACCATCCGCCATGCCTCACGACAGCCTGCCAAACAGTCTAAGCAACATAGAACGGTAGTCTAAGCCTTGTAGACCAGCAGTCTAAACAACATAGAACGGTAGTCTATGCCTTGTAGTCCGGCAGTCTAAGCCACATAGCCCAATGGATTAATTATGAATACCATAATGAATTGTCTGCCGTTGCTGTCAAAGGAAAAAAAGGATGCCTACGGGTTGTAGGCATCCTTATGGTAGTAGTTCATGATGTCGTCGAGCATCTGCTTGGCGTGCACGGCGGGTGAGTCGGGGTCGAGGGCGATGGCCTCGAGGTAGGCATTGATGGCGGCGGGATAGTCGCCGCGTCGCCGGAGGTCGTTGCCCAGCCGGTAGTAGTCGTCGGATGTGTGCTTGCTGCTCATCGTGTCGGCATGTAGCGGGGAGGTTTTGTCGTTATCTGGTCGCTTTGAGTGCGTTCTCATTTCTTATTTTTCATTTCTCATTTCTCATTGACTCCGTCGATACCCACAAGACTCCTGTAAACTTCTATACCCCCTTCGGTTTCCCCGTTTCCCGGGGGACAGAAACCCCGCAGGGGCAGCGTCGGTTTGAAGTTAATTGGTCGCTTTGCGGGCATTTGGCTACGCCTTCACCCTCAAGACTCCCTATAACGACTAAACCTCCCCGCGGGGCAACATCGGTTTGTCGTTATCTGGTCGCTTTGAGTGCGTTCTCATTTCTCATTTCATACGCCTGCAGGGTGTTCTGCATGAGGGAGCAGATGGTCATGGGTCCTACTCCTCCGGGCACGGGGGTGATGAAGGAGCAGCGGGGTGCCACTTCGTCGAACTTCACGTCGCCGTTGAGGCGGTAGCCGCTCTTGCGGGTGGCGTCGGGCACGCGTGTGGTGCCTACGTCGATGACGACGGCTCCGGGTTTCACCATGTCGGCGGTCACGAAGTCGGGTTGTCCGATGGCGGCGATGAGGATGTCGGCCTGTCGGCATTCTTCCTTGATGTTTGCGGAATGGGAGTGGCAGACGGTGACGGTGGCGTCGCCATACTGTTTCTGCATCATCAGCTGTGCCATGGGTTTCCCGACGATGTTCGAGCGCCCGATGATGACGCATTTCCGGCCGGTGGTGGGGATATGGTAGCGCTGCAGGAGGGTCATGATGCCGAGGGGTGTTGCCGAGACGAAGCCGGGCAGTCCGATGGCCATGCGCCCTACGTTGACGGGATGGAAGCCGTCGACATCTTTTTGCGGGTCGATGGCTTCTATGACTTTCTGCTCGTCGATGTGGCGGGGCAGTGGCAGCTGGACGATGAGGCCGTCGACGGCGGGGTCGCCGTTGAGCCTTGCCACGCTGTCGAGGAGCTCGGCCTGGGTGACATCGTCTTCGTAGCGCAGGAGGGTGGACTCGAATCCGCAGGCCTGGCATGCCAGCACTTTGTTCTTCACGTAGGTCTCGCTGCCGCCGTCGTGTCCGACGAGGATGGCTGCCAGGTGGGGTCGGCGCCCGCCCTGTGCAAGGATGTCTTTCACCTTGTCGGCTATCTCTGCCTTGATGGCGGCTGCCGTTGCTTTTCCGTCGATGAGGCCCCCCCCCAGCCCCTCCCCAAGGGAGGGGTGCTTGAGGCCCACCCCCTGCCCCTCCCCAAGGGAGGGGTGGTTAGTTTGCTTTTTCTGTCGTTCTACCATTCATCTGTTATTTAGATACACCTTAATGACTCATTGTTTTATTTCTTTCGATATCGCCTCTAAGACAAAATCAAGAGATGTTTGGTAATTATGCCTCATGCCAGTTACCTTCGGACTATCTTAATGCCCCTCCCTTGGGGAGGCGGAAGGGGTTGGCTTTCATGCCCATGCCGCTGACCATCTTCATCATCTTGCGGGTCTGGTCGAACTGCTTGATGAGGCGGTTGACCTCCTGGATGTCGGTGCCGGAGCCTTTTGCTATGCGCTGCTTGCGGCTCAGGTTGAGGATGTCGGGGTTCTGGCGCTCCCTGGGGGTCATGCTCTGGATGATGGCTTCGATGCTTTTGAAGGCGTCGTCGTCGATGTCGAGGTCTTTGATCTGCTTGCCTACGCCGGGTATCATCGAGGCGAGTTCCTTGATGTTGCCCATCTTCTTGATCTGCTGGATCTGTCCGAGGAAGTCATCGAAGTCGAACTTGTTCTTGGCGATTTTCTTCTGCAGGCGCCTAGCTTCCTCCTCGTCGTACTGCTGCTGGGCCCGTTCTACGAGCGACACGACGTCGCCCATGCCGAGGATGCGGTCGGCCATGCGCGAGGGGTGGAAGACGTCGATGGCCTCCATCTTCTCGCCTGTGCCGATGAATTTGATGGGTTTGGTGACGACGGTACGGATGGAGAGGGCTGCGCCGCCGCGGGTGTCGCCGTCGAGTTTGGTGAGGACGACGCCGTCGAAGTCGAGCCGGTCGTTGAACTCCTTGGCGGTGTTGACGGCATCCTGTCCGGTCATCGCGTCGACGACGAAGAGGGTCTCGTCGGGACTGATGGAGGCTTTGAGGGTGGCGATTTCGTTCATCATCTCCTCGTCGATGGCCAGTCGTCCGGCAGTATCGACGATGACGACGTTATAGCTTTCCTGCCTGGCCTTGCGGATGGCGTTCTGTGCTATCTCCACGACGTTCTTGTTGCCGGGCTCGCTGTAGACGTCGACGCCGACGCTCTCGCCGACGACGTGCAGCTGCTGGATGGCAGCGGGACGATAGACGTCGCAGGCCACGAGGAGGGGTCGCTTGTGCTGCTTGGTCTTGAGCATGTTGGCCAGCTTGCCTGAGAAGGTGGTCTTACCGGAGCCTTGCAGTCCGGACATGAGGATGATGGCGGGTCGGCTTTCGAGGTGCAGCTCGGCGGCCTTGCCACCCATGAGCTCTGCCAGCTCGTCGTGGACGAGTTTCACCATGAGCTGTCCGGGCTTGACGGCGGTGAGCACGTTCATGCCCAGTGCCTTCTGCTTGACGGTGTCGGTGAAGGTCTTGGCGACCTTGTAGTTGACGTCAGCATCGAGGAGTGCGCGGCGCACGTCCTTGAGGGTTTCGGCAACGTTAATCTCGGTAATCTTTCCTTCGCCCTTCAGTAGCTTGAACGAGCGTTCAAGTCTCTCACTTAGATTTTCAAACATTTCTTTTTTCCCCTTGTTTTGTTATTTTGGGTGCAAAGGTACGAATAAGTGAGCGCATAACAAAGAAAACAGAAACTTGTTTATGTTTTTTTTAGGTTTTGCCGAGCGAGAGTACCTTCGGCGAAGCCAAAGGTACGAAAAATTCGATTAAGTGAGGAAGAATAAATTTATTAATTTTTCCGAACGTGAGAATTTTATCCAATAAGTGAGCGCATAACAAAGAAAACAGAAACTTGTTCTGAAGATTTTGTCCGCTTAAGGACAAAATCGTTTTTTAGGTTTTGCCGAGCGAGAGTACCTTCGGCGAAGCCAAAGGTACGAAAAATTCGATTAAGTGAGGAAGAATAAATTTATTAATTTTTCCGAACGTGAGAATTTTATCCAATAAGTGAGCGCATAACAAAGAAAACAGAAACTTGTTCTGAAGATTTTGTCCGCTTAAGGACAAAATCGTTTTTTAGGTTTTGCCAAGCGAGAGAGGGCGTGTCAAAACGAAGGTAGTGCGCTTCGCGCAGAAATCTCACAAATCTATCCAAAATCTTTCATCTTGTCTATCACGACTTTGATTTGTTGACTTTTGTCTTCTTCGGTCATGACTCGGCATAGCCCAAGTAAACTTGGCTCTGCGCTCGCTACTCCCTCAGTTCGATTTGCATAGATTTGTTGGATTTCTCGTCCGTAGGACGACTGGATTTCTATTTTGACACACCCTCGAAAAATTCGATTAAGTGAGGAAGAATAAATTCATTAATTTTTCCGAACGTGAGAATTTTAACCAATAAGTGACTGCAAAACAAAGAAAACAGAAACTTGTTTATGAATGAAG
This sequence comes from uncultured Prevotella sp., assembly GCA_946540435.1. Classification (GTDB taxonomy): domain Bacteria; phylum Bacteroidota; class Bacteroidia; order Bacteroidales; family Bacteroidaceae; genus Prevotella. The sequence continues at coordinate 21,530 of CAMNII010000014.1, read as the reverse complement.
TTTTCGGATGCATCTTAGAATCACGAATTATTCGAATTTCTCGAATTAGCCTTTCTCCATGTATACTAATTCGTAATTATATTTTTCTCCCACTTGTATAGACCTCTGAGTTATGAGAAATTCGTGGTTCTTTATGAAGTGAACAGTGAAAAAGCACCTGCCGGCAGGACTTTTCACTGTTCACTCGTCACGCTTCACTTGTCGACTTCAGCAGAAGGATTTTTCACTCTTCACTTTTCGTTTTTCACTTCGACCGAAGGGAGATTACCTTCTTTCCATTCACGATGTTGATGCCCTTCTGCGGAGCGGAGAGGCGTTGGCCAGAGAGGTTATAGACGGGAGCATCCTCGATGCCACTGATGGTTACGTCCTCGATGCCCGATGGGTCGCTGCCAGCATATTCACCTCTTTCTCCAGTTTCTAGATACCAATACCTGGGAGTCCACCCTCTGCTCTTGGCTACAGCCACCTGCACCGTTGTGCAGACATTGCCGTCTTTCTCGCCACCATAGACATAAATTGTCTTGTTTTCAATGTCGTTTATAGGAAGACTGTTGACAAGATTATCCATCTCGGTCCCCTTGATTTGGTTGTTGTGACACATTAACTCCGTCAGTGCCGTGTTCTGCGACACATCCAAAGAGGGCAGTTGGTTGTAATCACAATATAAAATCGTCAGTGCCGTGTTATGCGACACATCCAAAGAGGTTAGTTGGTTGTCGGAACACTCTAAACTCGTCAGTGCCGTGTTATGCGACACATCCAAAGAGGTCAGTTGGTTGCAGAAACAATATAACCTCGTCAGTGCCGTGTTATGCGACACATCCAAAGAGGTCAGTTGGTTGTTGGAACACCCTAAACTCGTCAATGCCGTAGCCCCTGACACATCCAAAGAGGGCAGTTGGTTGCAGAAACAATATAACGATGTCAGTGCCGTGTTATGCGACACATCCAAAGAGGGCAGTTGGTTGTTGTAACAACCTAAATACCTAAGTGCCGTATTCTGCGACACATCCAAAGAGGGCAGTTGGTTGTAATAACAATATAAAATCGTCAGTGCCGTAGCCCCTGACACATCCAAGGAGGTCAGTTGGTTTTTGCTACAAGATAACAATGTCAGTGCCGTGTTCTGCGACACATCCAACGAGGTCAGTTGGTTGTAATCACAATATAACTGCGTCAGTGCGGTGTTCTGCGACACATCCAAAGAGGTCAGTTGGTTGTATCTACAAGATAAGAAAATCAGAGTTGTAAAGAACTCGATGCCTTGCAGACTGGAAATTTGCTTTTCCATCACTTCAATGTGCGTAATATTGCGTACTTCTTCCTCCGTCAGGATACCGTCTTGGCCATAGTCTTGCGCAAAAAGGTAGTTGCGGAAGTTGGCATCGGGAAAATTCGTCTCGTTGATGACTACGTCACCTGCCCATGTGGGTATAGCCAGCAGGGCGAGGATTGTTGTAAAGATGTAATTTAATTTCATGTTGTTCTGTCTGTGTTTTGGAAACTAAAAAGGCGTGCAACCATTCGATGCTTATTCTCTAATCGGGTTACCGCCAAGTGACCATACTACCAAATAAGCAAGCCTTCTGAACTGCTTGCTCTCGGTAGTGAATATTGGCGGTATTCAAGAATGAGAGAGACAAGAGCAGAAAGCTCAAGTATCAATTAAGACGACGAACGGGAATTGCCGCGCACCATTCGTTTCAGGTTGATGATAGGTGAGTGCGTTGGGATATTCCCTTGCGGAGGTCGGCAACTTGTGCCAAGACTGCCTCCCGTTTTGTTTCGTTACTTTCTGTTTCTTATGATGACGGGGTTAGAGGGTTACACATATTTTATTATTTAGCGACAAAATTACTGCTTTTTTCCGACAAACACAAATAAAAGGGAGAAAAACTCACTTCTGCGTCAGGTCTACAGTCTCCCCCGTCAGTCGGCTGCGCTCGGCCTCGAAACAAAGGCGATGGCTATGGAGGGCGTCGTCGATAGATGCCAATGGCTCGGAGGTCTTCCCGCAAAGTGTCCGCAGGAAGTCGTCGACGATGGCAAAGTCGGCGCCGCCATGATAAGGCCTGTTCATCTCCTCGGAAAAGTCGAAACGCTCCTCTTTGCCTGTCAGGAAATGGCGCACGGTGACGCAGGCCTCATTGCAGAAGATCTCGCCTTCGGTCAGGCTGATGGCCGTCGAGCGGTGGTCGTCCTTGGTAAAGGCTGTCATGTCGAGGGATATGGTGGTGTGGTCGGCCATTTCGAAGATGGTGGTCTGATGGTCGACGACATCATTGTCGCAATGGTAGACGCAGCGCCCGAAGGGTCCGTGGCGGAGTTCTTCGCGGAGGACGTCGTCGATGGTCTTCCCCTTGGGCACGTCGAAGTTTCTTATCCATTCTCGTCGTCGCCAATAGAGGTCGACGGCAGAGAAGGGACATGATGCCTCGACCTTGCAGTCGACGCATCGCCCGGCAGCACCTTCCGGCGCATGAGCGCTGTTGAACCAGGTGAGCGAGCCGAAGGACGACACGCGTCGGCAGGGCGAGTTGACGAGCCACAGCAGGAAGTCGACGTCGTGACAGCATTTCGACAGCAACATGGGATTGGCTTCCTCGCTGCGCCGGAACGCCCCGCGCACGTAGCTGTGAGCCATCCTGTCGACACCCACCCGCTCTGTATGGCGTATGGAGATAATCCTGCCGAGCGACCCTTCGTCGACGATGGCCTTTATCTTCTGGAAGCATGGCATATATCGCAACACATGGCACACGCCGACGTGCACATGGTGGCGCTGTGCCTCCATGGCAATGGTGGCGCATTCGTCGTAGCTCTGAGCAATGGGCTTCTCGAGGAGGACGTGCAGCCCGTGGCGTATGGCCGTCATGGCCGGCAGGAAGTGGTAGGCCTCTGGGGTGCCGATGAACACGGCATCGGCTTCGATATGGCTTGCAAAAAAGTCTTCGCTGTCTGCAAAGCGGGCTGTCGGTGGCAGGCCGAAGACATCGGCCATCTCGTCGCGTCGCTGACCGTTAGGGTCGACGACAGCAACAAGGGTGACGACGTCAGGATGGTCTGAGATATATTTAACATATGTACGCATGCGGTTGCCGGCTCCGATGGCAACTACCCGAACCGGCAACCGCATTGCGTTATCGATTAAGTTCATTCAACGGTATTACTTTTTCGACTTCTTGTTAGACTTCTTGACAGCTTTCTGCTGACCGGCAAGGTCGAGGATGCGGATGTTGCGGAAGCGCACACCCTCGCCATGACCGCAGAAGCTGATGAAGCCATCCTTGTTGAACAGGCCGGGATGGCTCTGGTGGTCTACGGTATACGGATTTTCGCTGGCACCCTCGGGAGCCATGTTGTGGCCTTGGCAAGCCTCACGGATGTTGCCGTCGAGGATGACCTCGCCATTGACGGTAACGGTGATATGGTCGCCTTCAGCACGGATTTCCTCAGTGTTCCATGTTCCGATGGGCGGGAACACGACACGCTTCGAAGGAATAATGCCATAGACGGAGCCGTGCTGCTGATACTCGCGCAGCCAGCCGGCATAGACGGGAGCATCGTGGTCGAGGACCTGGATCTCCATGCCCTCGTAGGCGGCATCAACACCATCCTCGGTTCGTATGCCGATACCATTGTTCACGCCAGGCTCCATGAAAGCAAATTCAAAGCGATAGACGAAATCGCTATAGCGCTTGTTGGTGTAGAGGTTGCCATTGCCTCCGTAGGCGGCACTGACATAGATTGTACCGTTGTCGACGGTATAGTTAGTCTTGTTTCCATGCCAGTTGTCGAGGGTCTTGCCGTCGAAGAGCAATTCGAAGCCTTGCGCTTGCTCTTCTGCCGACAGTTCGACATTGATGGCCTTATTGCTTTCCTTCACGACTTCGAGGAGACCCGTGATTTCGTCGACGGCATATCCGGCATCAGCATCACCTTTGGCCTTCTCGCCACGGAAGATGTCCTGAGCCTTCAGAAGCATTTCCTTGGTGTCTTCACCAAACTGAAGGGGCTTGTTCTTGGCCACAAGGGTCTTGACGGTCTGGGCAGCCTGTGCACTTACCTCCTTATCGTCAAGATAGTTGGCAGCAACTTGCAGCGCCGGCTTCGTGCCAATGGCAGCGAGGTTGTCGACAAGCTGCTTGGTCAGCGCGACGGAGGGCTTGAGACTGAGCGCCTGTTCGGTGAGCTTGAGCTCGCGCGTAGTACCGTAGTTGTACGACCTCAGGAGCTGCAGATACCTGCCGAGGATTTGCTCCTTCTGGGCGGGACGCTGCTTGGCAATGTCGTAGAGGTTATCAACGACAGAGGCATTCTGAACGGTGAGCAGCGACGCAAGGGCGGCATCGGCTGTCGCAGGCTTGCCATACTCGGCCATGAGCGATGCCACAGCCTCCTTCGTGCCGACCTGGGCAATCAGCGGATAGTAGAGCGCCTTGTTCTGCGTCTTTGCCATGAGAGGTTCGACGAGCGCAAGCTGTTCCTCGGCCTTCAGCGGCTTCACGGCAGCAAGGGCAGCCTTCTGCACTTTCGCCACATCGGCACCCTGAGCCTGTTCCAGAAGCGTGCTGAGCTGTGAGAAGTTCTCTTCGCGTGCCACACCCTTGAGTGCGTCATAGGCTGCTGCCTTGACGTCAGCGTTATCGGCATCGAGCAGGCTGATGACTTGCGGATAGGCAGCGGCGATGCGACGGTCGGCAGCCAGCTTGAGCGCTTGGGCCACAACATTGTCATCGGAGCTGGAGAGTGCACCAACGACACCCTCGTTGATATCGCCGTTAAAGGTGAGCAGAGCGTTGGAAACAATCTCGGCCTTGTCGGTGCCGAGTTGGGCGACAAGGGCATTGAGAGCTTTCTCTCCACCAATCTTCGACGCGGCCTCTACGGCAGCCTCGGCAACCATGGGGTCTGCCGATGCTATCTGTCCGACGATGCCGTCGATTTGTCCGTCGACATGATTATTTCCCAACCAGCGCAGCACATCGACCTTGGCTTCAGGCGACAACGAGGCAAGCTTGCGGCCGACGAGGTTGAAAACACCCTCCCCTGCCGACTCCTCGGCAAGGAGCAGAGCGGTGTTGCGGTAGGCGATGTCTTTGTCCTTGAGGGCGGCAACGACCTGCTTGCCGGCTTTCAGACCAGCAGTCTGCAGGACGAGTTTCAGTCCGGCGCAGCGCAGTGCGTTGTCGTTCATCTTCATAAACTCCTTGCCTGCCTTCTGGACAGCCTTCGTATCGACAGCAGGCACACGGTTGAGCAGAAGCAGATAGGCATCGGTAGCGCTGGTAGCATCAGGCTGGTAGCCAACGGCCTTGGCTGCTGACGAGAGTGCCGGCAGCACCTTCGACGAGCCCACGGCGGCAAGGGCATAGAGCACAGCCGACTGCGTCTTGCTGTCGCCCTGCCCTACCCACGAGAGGAGGGTGTCCTCCACACCGGAGAGCTTCTTCTGATAGGCCAGGTAGGCCAGGTCGCCCTTGTTGCCCTTTCCTTCGTTAATCAGCTGGCGGATGACGTCATCCGAACCTTCCATCGATGCCAATGCCGTACGAGCGAAACCATTAAGATAGGGATCGGAAAGATATTTGGCAATAACGTCGGCATCGGCCGGCCGGGCAATTCTGGGCAGGATGCTGAGAAGATAGGCTTTGTTGGCATTGTCGGCTTGCGCCTCAATCCCCTTGAGAAGAGCCTGACGCACGGGCTCTCTGAGGTCCTTATGCTCTTCTTGAGAAACATAATTCACGATTCCGTTGATGGCGTACTCGAAAGAAGCATTGGTGCCATTGGCCGACGGGCCGAGCTTGGAAAGGATCATGCTCATCCCCTGCTCTCCTGTAGCAGCCAGCTCACCCATCACCTGGTTGTATTGTTCGGTCGTCTTAGCAGGCAGCTGTGCCAGTCCGTCGGCAACGACAGTTTCCAGGACGCGTCCTCGTGCATCTCGCTGCTGGGCGAGTGTCGGCAAGCTCAGTATGAGTGCGACGAAGAGAATACTATATATCTTTTTCATATTGTCTTATGTCTTAAAGTCGTTCTGTAAAAAAAACAGTTATTCCTTCTAAATCTTCCATTCTCCACGCATGGGCTGGTCCACGAGAGCGTTGGCAGCATCGTCGCCGATGAAAAGCTGTGTCTTGGGGTCGAAGTGCAGAACGCTACGTCCGAGTCGCAGTCCAACGGCACCCATGTTAACGAGAGTACACGAATAATGGCCGTTCTGTTCGTTGAGGGCGAACTTCTGGCGCGTCTTGATGCAGTCCAGGAAGTCGGTGCGCTGAGGTTCAGGATCGGGCAGCTCGTTGAGCTTGTTCATCACGTCGGGAATGGTGCATTCGAAACCACGGTACACTTTTCCTTTCGGACCCTCGATATAGGCAGTCTTTCCACTGCTCTCATAGCCCTCACCCTCAAGGACAATCTGGCAGCCATCGGCATAGGTGTAGGTAATCTTGTGCCAGATGCCTACGGCGTCGGGATGCTGCTGAGGAGCGTCAATCTCCACTTTCACAGGAAGTTCGTTGTCTTTCCCAAGCAGATACTGAACGGGGTCGAGATAGTGCTGGCCCATGTCCGTCAGTCCACCACCGTCATAATCCCAGTAGCCACGGAAGGTCTGGTGAGTCCTGTGTGCGTTATAGGGCTTGAAGGGCGCCGGACCCAGCCACATATCATAGTCGAAGTAGGAGGGGACGGGTTCCGGTTTAAGGTTGTCCTTTCCCACCCAATAGAATTTCCACGCAAATCCTGTCGACCCGCTGACGACGACTTTAAGCGGCCATCCAAGCATGCCGGAGTCGATGAGTTTCTTCAGAGGCTTGACGGTTGTTCCTAATCCATAGAAAGTATCGGTGAAGCGGAACCACGTGTTGAGGCGGAAAATGCGGTTGTAGCGCTTGACGGCTTCAACGACGCGCTTTCCCTCGCCAATGGTGCGTGTCATGGGTTTCTCACACCAAATATCTTTTCCTGCCTTTGCGGCCTCTACGGACATGAGCGCATGCCAGTGAGGAGGCGTGGCTATGTGAACCACATCTACGTTCTCATCATGAACGAGGTCACGCCAGTCGCTATACGCCTTGACGTCCTCACCGAAGTTTTTCTTTGCGGCCTCAACAGCACTCTTCAGGTGCTGCCCGTCGACATCGCATACTGACACCAGGCGGCAGCGCTCGTCACTTGTGAAGTGCGACGTCGACCGGCCAATGCCACCAACGCCAATGATACCCTTGGTCAGTTGATCACTTGGAGCCACATAGCCTGTGCCTCCAAGCACACGTCGTGGCACGATGGTAAAGACGCCGGCTGCGCCAAGCGTCTTCAGAAACGTACGTCTGTTTGTCTTCATTATACTCACGTAGTAATAAATTATAGATTTAGTTATCTCTTTCTAATCTTGCAAAATTACAACTAATTTGCCAACCGACAAAATTTATTGCGATTAATTTTCAAAAAAGTTGAAAATAAGTACGACGTCGGGCGATTGTTCCCGTCAACCCCTGATTATTGGATATACAGGAAGTATGCGGCAGCAACAGCAGCAGCAACCAACAGAAGGACAACGGTCTTGATGAGGCAGCTGGCAACCTTTTTCACCACGAGGCCAACGACGACCAGGGCAATCAGACAGAGAGCGTAGAACAGAAATTCATCGTTCATGGCAAGTCAGTTTTTTAATTTTGGATAATGTGCAGGTCACGCTGCGGGAACGGGATCTCGATGCCATTCTCGTTCAGCGTATTGTAAATACATTCCAGCACGCGGCCGGAGTCGGCATACGAAGAGAGTACGGGCAGCCACACATTGACACGAAGGTTGACACTACTGTCGCCGAAGTCAAGGAGTTTCACACCCGGTTTACGACGATGGTCGATGCAATCGAGTTTACTGATGGCATCAACGAGGAGCTGACGAGTGCGTTCCACGTCGGTGCCATAGGCAATGCCCACTTCAAGACCCACCATCTCATAGCCGTGGTTCTTCGTCAGGTTCTTATAGTTCTTCGTGAACATCTGACTGTTGGTGAAAGCAATGACAGAGCCATCGACAGCCTCAATCATCGTCGATGTATAGCTGATAGAGCTCACTTTTCCACGGATGCCGTCGCAGATAATCAAGTCACCCACCTTCACACGTCCCGCCATTAGCGATACGCCATAGTAAATATTCTCGAGGATATCTTTCATGGCAAAACCGATACCTGTAGAGAAACCGGCAGCAATAATTCCGAGCCAAGTATTTCCCACACGCAGGATGGCAAGGCTGATGAGCAGCCATGCGCCCCACACGACGACCTGAATGACATTCTTAACCATCAGGTTGCGCGTGTCAGCCGTCGAAGCATCGGTACGTTCAAAATAAATACGCAGAAGCTCCTTGAGCGTGGTGTTGATATATTTAAACAAGAAATACAAACTCACGACGACGGCCAGCGAATAGATGCCGAAGGTGATGGCCTTCGAGCTGACAAGGTCCTTGGTAAACAACTGGCGGGTGGTGTCGCTAAGGTTGAAAACATCGGCAGCCCAGTAGATGGCAATCATCACCGACAGCACGCCGAGAACCGGCAATGCCACTTCATTGATAAGATTATAGAACCACGTCTCCGTGATAGGACGAGTAGCAAAGCCGCTGCTCTCGGCCCATCCCTTCAGCAACCCACGGATACAGGTAATGGTCAGGATGCACGTGAGCTGCATCACCCACCATATGAGCAGTTGAACACTGAGCAGCGTATAGCCAAGCCACGAACAAACCACCGACGCAATGAACACGACGAGAGAAATGTAAGTATAGAAAACATCGCTGCGAGGAATATTGTCATTGTGCCGACGGATAACTATCCACTGCCAGATCGTACTCACCAATAGGATGGGCGGGAAAACCAGGTTCACCAGGTCGTTCGGAATAAGGATAATACGGAAGGCAATAACCAGGAAGCCGACAAACACGATTGGCGCATAGATGCTGAACGCCGACCGCATCTGCTTCTCTTCCAGCCTGACAAGCAGCGAGACAAGCACGACCACGAGCAACCACGCATATTCCACCATCAGTCCGCTCGCCATAATGATAAAGTTCTGTTCCTTGAAGAAGAAACGCATCAGTCCCAGGGCAACAGCAATGGTCACCACGGTCGTCGTGAGCACCAGGCTCTGCTGCTTGTCCTTAAAGACTTTCGGCAGCCAACCGCGGCTGTTCAGCAGCCTCACCACGGCAATGTTGAGCACATAGGCCAACAGGAAACAGATGACAACGACAAAGAACAGCGTCAGAATGACACTGGTATCCCACTGCGAGCTGATTTTCCTATGGGGCATATATTTTTTCTCAACCGCAGTCTTCGTCGACTGTAGCTGCAACTGAAAGTTTCTGAGAATATTCAGATAGTTCTCACCACCATTCTTGAAAATACTGGTCTGAATCTCTACATAGCGCTCGTTAGCATAGTCGTTAAGCGTACTTAGCCGCTGCTCCGTCATCTGATAATAACGGATATAGTCGGCCATCTGCTCACTATTGTCTCGCAGCGTACGACGAATGTTCACAGCAAGGGTCAGACAGACGTTACGGTCTATCTTCGCACGCTCGCTGAGCTGTCGCAGCGACATCTGACTAAGGTTCGTAATCAGGCTGTCATAGCGGGCAACCTCATAGTCATTCTCCTGGATAAAGGCACGGAAAGGTGCCACGTTAGCCTGAAACTGCGCATACTGTTCGGTGGCCTCATGACACGCGTAAGTAAGGTCGAAGATATAGTCTGGCTTCTGGGAATAGAGCATCAGCGAATTCTGGTTGCTGCGAGCCATGATGTCCATCAGGTCGCTGAACACGCGCTCACGCTGTTCCTTCATCACGCCGCTCAACTCTTCCAGTTCCTTCTGGTAGGACGTCAACTCACTACGAAGAATTGACAGCGTGTTATCCAAATTCTTCTCTTTTAATACGGCACCGGCATCCATCACCACTGCCATGAAAACGACTACTATCAACAGAAAACGCTTCATTGCTCTATCAATATCATTACTTTTTAAGATGGTGCAAAGGTACTGAAAAAAAATAAGACAAGAAAATAATCAGACAAAAAAACGTTTTACCAGCCAAATTACTCAGGAAACTTCATTAAGTTGTCAGCTTTTCACAAAAAAAACATCCCCAATCATCGTGACGGGTGATTGGGGATGCCGTTACTGTCTGTGGACAGACGCCTTAAATATGAATGTTGACGTCGAAACCCAGCTGGCGTGGCGTGCCGCGCTGGCCTATCCATCCGCCACTATAGGCAGCAAAAGGCGTATATTGGGCATCGAGGAGGTTGCTGCCCCAGAAGTTTACGCTGACAGCTCCGCAGTCAAGACGCACATGGGCGCCAAGAAGAGCATAGAAGCCGCGTGAGGCAGTATTGGCATCATCCCAATAAACTTTACCGTTTCCGTTCGTATTGACTCCGATGGTCACAGCCTTGAACAAAGAGTTCGCCTTCAGGTCGATTCGATAGTCGGCCAAGGCACTGAACATATGCTGCGGCACGTAAGGCACGTAGTTATCTTTGTAGTCAACCATGTTTCCCTGGCCGTCAGTATCCTGATAGTCGCGGAAGGTAGCACGGGTAAAGCTATAGGTGGCTGCCCAGGTGAGATGGTTCTCTGCTGCTTGACCGCGCAGTGCCAATTCAAGTCCGCATGAACTGCTTTTTCCGGCGTTCACCGTCATACGTCCAAAGCCGAAGATTGGCGCAAAGACAGCGAGTTGCTGGTTACGCAACTGTGTGTAGAACGTTGAAATATCGGCATGTGCCCTTTGTCCGAAGAGGTTCAAATGAACTCCAAATTCATAGTTCCAGCTTTCTTCGGGCTTATAGCTGATTGCCTCTTCAATGTCGGCATAGTCCTGGGCAGTATGCTCTATTTCCACGTCGCCACGTTGTGCCTGTTGCTGAGCAGCGGGGTTCCCGAGATCAGCCTGTTGAATGTCTGAGAACAACTGAATGTTAAATCCACCAGCCATGTATCCTTTGCTGACAGTGGCATAGACATTGCTCCCGTTGTTATGGAATTGATAGGTCAGTCCGGCCTTGGGCAGCAACTGATGAAAGGAGGAGTTGTGACTGTTGACAAGGTGCGAACTGAGCGTATTAGTCGTAACAGCATTGCGCGTTCCGCCGGTCATTGCCATGTATCCATAGGAGTCGTAGTCAATCTGTGCCTTGGTATAGTCGTAGCGTAGTCCGAGGGTTGCGGTGAGTCGGTTGAAGAGAGTGATATTCGACTCGTGATAAGCCCCGAAATTGGTTTCTGGCTGTTTAAAGGCGTTAGGAACAGCCATCTCGGCACTCATCGTCACACCCATGGCATCAACTTGTGCTTGTGCCTGTGCGGCGGCCACTTGCGGCGGCATCCCGGCAGCGATAAAACGTCCGGTAAAAGCCTGAAGCATAGCGTTTTTCATCGCATTCTCAATGGCAAGCGAAATAGGTCGGAGTATAGCTTGGCCAAAGGTGACGGTAGCATCGGTATCGAGCCACTCTCTCGACGCAAAGACGCCTGTAGCATGTCGCCAGAAACCTGTTTCTTTGCTGCGCAACGTCAATTCCTCTGTTACGGCATGCATGTGTTGTTTCTGGAGAAGCGACATCATGTCGCGAGGAGAATAGTCGATGTCCATGGACATGCGGTCGTCAAGATGCTGATAACTGGTTGTTGATGTGAGCAGCAGTCGCTGTGTATCGTAGCCAATGGTCAGCCCGGAGTTGAACATATGGCGGCGATAACCAGACATCAGATTGGTTTGTGGCAGAGCCGGCCATTCCTCTGCAACATCATAGCTGCCATAGGGGAACGCGTTCTGGTCTGTATACTGGTAGTCGGCGGTAAGGTCAACCGACAGGCGGCTTGTCGGTTTCCACGCCAAATGGAATTTTGTTCCAAGCTCGTTGCCGGCATCACTGTAGTCGTCAACGGACTCATTCTTAAAGAATCCACGCTGTCCGTTATAGAATGCAGCCACACCCAGCGCCACCTTGTCTGATAGTTTGGATGAATGAGACACTTCCATCTGCCGTCCCCACCCCGTTGCCAGTCCAAGACTGACGTCAGTACCTTGGTAGTTCATCGGGTTCTTCGAATACACCCTCACGATACCGCCCTCTGTATTGGCTCCATAGAGTGTCCCCTGAGGTCCGCGCAGCACGTCGACACGATCGATGGCATAATAGTGATGGTTGAAGGTGGCTGGTGACATCAAGGGAATATTGTCATAATACACCCCAATGGCACTGTTACTGATACGGCTTCCCAAACCTCGTATATACATCGACGAGGTGAGTCGCGAGCCATAGGCGGGGGCTGCGAATGAGGGCACGTAGGCCGACAGCTGCCGGAGTTCGCGGGCATTGAGTACCGACATCTCTTTCGAAGTAAATACGGTACTGCTCAGCGGCTGGTGCCGCAGGAGGAAAGACTCCTTTGGGCTTGACACTACTACCACTTCGTCAAGGTCGTATACTCGTGACGAGTCAGCCACCATCATCGGAGCGTCGGCACGCTCATCAGGAGTTGCCGCATGGGTAGTCATGAGAGAGAGAGTCAGGAGAGCCATAAGGCTCATGTAGAAAATCTTCATAATAATGATATCCTGTGTATTAATGGTTGTTGATGCAAACCTTATTTGGTCTTATCGATGTTCATGATTCACGGGTGCAAAGGTACATATTCCCGAGGATTTACGCAATCCCCATTAATGAGGATTTTTCCGACTGCGCCGACCCAATCACTGATTATCAGCACCACAATACGGGCACCGTCCCTTATGGTGAAGAGGCTTGCCGCAATAGCCACAGAGGTAGCCCGTGCGCAGAGAAGAGTGGTAATGGGAAAACACGACTACGGCGTAACCTACCAGCAGCACATATCCTATATAATATAATGTAGCGAAACTGAAAACTATATAATTGAAAGAACAGACAGCCACCAGTCCTCCCAGATAGAGCAGAGCTTCGCCAAGGCTTAGCTTTCTAAACACATCATCGGCGGCAGCGATGGCAATAATCAGCATAGCCCAAACAGCAGCAAGGAACACGCCAAGTATGGTTGGCACGGTAAAGGGATTGAGTGTGGGGTGATAGTAGAAATGACGCCACATCTCCGGATAGAACATCTGGATGCTGGCATAGAGCGTTGCTGCTGCAGCGACAAGAACGGCCAACAGCGACGGATAGAACGAGTCGATGTCACGCACGTGGACGAGATACACACGTTTCCGGTGGGACAGCTGCACCCAGTAACCGGCAGCTATCACGACGATAATAGACAGGAAGGTGAGCAGGTGGTTGTCGGAGAAGAGTGTGATAAACTCAGAGATCGGGTCGTCGGGCGACACGTGCGCCAGCAGGACCTCTTCCCGTGCCCACCCGAAAGACTCCTGGTCCCGGGCCACCTCTACCCACACTGAGTCCACCGTATCGGCTGGAAGGATGCGGATGTCGGCCACGACCAACGGATCATTCCTGTAGACATGGAACGTGTCGACAGGCATCCCGCTGAGCAACTCCTCCGGTTGTTGCCGCAACAGCGGCAATGAGTCGGAAACCACGACAAAGTTATAATTCTCAGTATAATGATGTATGCTTTGAAACGACAGCGAGTCCTTCTCCCGCTCTGTCAGCGCCGCCCCCTGCGACGCATAGCCATCGGGCGTAGAAGGACGCTGATGGTAGCACGCCGTCAACAAAAAGAGCGTGGCGAACACTGCTAAGCAGTGAAGACAGGAAATGTTGTTCATTGACTTCATCATCATGACTCTCTTACAGCATAAACATTCATCTGACAGGCTCCGCAGTCGAACGACAACCGGAAGCGGCGACCATCACCCAGACGCAGGAATAGGGGCTCGTGCCACTCAGGACGTCGGCCGCCTCGTTTCACGCAACAGCCCAAGGCATGACGCAGGCAGTGGCGGCACTGCATCAGCAGTACATCATCACCAGACGACTCCCTATTATCAAGTTCAAAGGCCTCGCCTACCCCATCCACGCCGCTCGACGCATAGAACAGCCCGGATGCGCTGTTGGCTACATTATACATATATGGATAGGCGGCATAGAGTTTCTTGACACTCTGAGGAAATAGCGGAGGAACTGATGGCTGTGCGAGGCTGGTGTCAGCAGTCCGGGCTGGCTCAGCAGGCGTCATCAACAGCGTCACTACCTGACGGCGAAGGTCGCTGAGCAGACTATTAGGAATAAACAATTCAGCAGCCTCTGGGCTGACCACCACGTCGGCACACTCATAGGGCGTGTTGCCTAACTTCGACAGTTGCCGACACATATTATCCGGCTGCGGCCGAAGGGCCTTCTGATGGGCAAAACAGACGGTGGCCTCGACCTGACGGACGCCATCGGACGAACGCAGCACAAAGCCGTCGGCGGTAGTATCAAGGGCCATCGTCAGATGCAGCCGCCTCTCGGCAGTACTCCCACTCAACAGTCGTTTGAATGCCGCATCCTGATTGCGATAGAGTGACACACCTGGTTTGAGAGCCGAAGGCCGTTGCTGCAGATGCAGGTGATTTCCTTCCGCACGGTTCACTCGCATCCCCTCCAGCTCACCACTTTCCGTGAAGAAGCAGAGACCGTCGCCATTAGCAAACGGTTTCGACGAAGATACCACGACCACATCACCGCGAATCTCCTTGACGCGCCCCACAAACTCGCCAAGGGCCTTTGGCGTGTCGAACGAGGCGATGTTCTCCTTGTTGCTGCGGCCATGAAGATAATAGTCGGTATATCCGCGATTGAATGTCTTATTCAGATCGGGCTCGAAAAAATACGTCACTCTCCCACGGCTGGCGCGGCCATAGCGGTACGGATGGTCTGCCACCAAGCGGTCGAGGGCCTGACTGTAGGCTGCCACGACATTTTTCACGTAGTCCTCACCTTTCAGTCTGCCCTCTATCTTAAAAGACAGGACGCCGGCTGCTGCCAGTTCCTCGAGGTAGTCAATGCGGCACATATCCTTGAGCGACAACAGATGGCGCTGACTGACCAGTTCATGGCCGTCGGCATCGAGAAGGTCGAACTTCATCCGGCAGAACTGCGCACATGCGCCTCGGTTGGCACTACGCCCAAAGCAATATTGCGAGGCATAGCACAAGCCACTCATGCTCACACACAAAGCACCATGGACAAAGGCTTCGAGTTCGACATCGGGCACCGACCGATGGATGCGGCTAATGTCGTCAACCGACAACTCGCGGGCAAGGACCACACGGCTGAAGCCCACATCATGGAGCCATTTCACCTTGTCGGGAGTGCGATTGTCTGTTTGCGTGCTGGCATGGACAGGGATTCCAATCTCACGGCATACGGCGAGCAAACCCATATCCTGAAGCAGAACGGCATCGACACCTGCCGCCTTCAGCTCCTGAAGGAGACTGCGGGCGGCGGAGAGTTCGCCGTCATAGACGATGGTATTCACGGTGACATAGACACGGACACCGTACAGATGGGCATAGCGACACAAAGCTGCAATATCTGCCGCGCTGTTACCTGCCGCCTCGCGGGCGCCAAAGCGTCCGGCACCGATATACACGGCATCGGCACCATGGTCAACGGCAGCGATGCCACATGCCAAGTCTTTAGCCGGGGCCAACAGTTCCAGGCGTGTCAATAGCGGCTGACAGCCAGCAAGGAAGTCTGTCCAGTTGCGATAGAGCGTAAGCGCAGCCTCGTGCCACGACCATGTAGGCAACTGCCCTGGGTCGTCATGAGGATAATAATTCTCCGGAAGTCCCACGTCGCTTCGTTTGTCCTTGTCGCGCCGATACTCATTATCGAGCGTGTTTAAGGCGTATTCCATGTGCCCCGTGATGAAAATCTCCCGTCCTTCCATTGCCGAGACGACAGACACGTCTCCATTCTCGGAACACACGTTCACCTGCAGATTGCCACAAGCCTGAATATCTGCAGCACGCACTTCGGTATGACGGCTATGGGGCATCAGGAAACCCTGTTCAAGTCCACGGAGGAAAGGAATGGGGGCTGTCACCCGCTGGGCATACAGTCCGAAGCGTTTCGCCGGCAATCCATACTTGCCAATGCCATAATGGTGGTACAGGCCGGCCTGGGCTCCCCAGCAGACATAGATGGTGCTCAGTACGTGACGACGGCTCCAATCAAAGATATGTGTCAGCTCTGGCCAGTAGTCCACCTCTTCGAAGGGCAGATGCTCCACAGGAGCACCCGTCACGATGAGCCCGTCGAAGAAGTCGTCTTCCACTTCGTCGAAATAAGTATATGAAGCATCCAGATGAGCCGACGACGTATGGCGGCTCACATGCGAGCGCAGACGCAGCCATGTTATGGAAACCCGATGGCCACAAGGCTCAAGCAGCGCGAGAAAGTCGCGCTCTGTCACTTCCTTGAACGGCATCAGGTTGAGTACGGCTATGCGCAACAGTCTGTCGGCAGCCGTTGAATGACTGTTCTGTTCTTGCTCTTTCATATATTCCGAATATTAGCAAACACCTTCCGGCGCACCACTCTTCCAAGCACAAATGGCCATGGAGAGGTGCGCTGCAAGAAACGTTGCAAAGGTAAACAAAAAAAACGTCAAAAACAAACAAAAATGAAAGAAAACTTAAAATCTCAGCCGATATGTAGGGGAACTCACTATTTTTATGTAAATTTGTAGCCCAAAACAAATACAGATAAACACCAACGAACAGAAAAATAGAAAATGAAACAATTCCGTATTGTTGACAATGCACTCGGATGGGCAGCTTTCTTCATCGCTGCCGTCGTGTATTGTCTTACCATCGAACCCACAGCATCTTTCTGGGACTGCCCGGAGTTCATCTCTACCGGCTATAAACTGGAAGTAGGACACCCACCCGGCGCACCCTTCTTCATGCTCACGGCAAATCTGTTTACACAATTCGTAAGCGACCCGTCGATGGTGGCACGAATGGTGAACACCATGAGTGCACTGCTGTCAGCAGCAACCATCATGTTCCTGTTCTGGACCATCACCCACCTGACGAGGAAACTCATCCTGAAGAGCTGGGAAGAGCTGACAACGGCCAAACTCATCGCCATCGAGGCATCCGGACTTGTCGGAGCCCTCATCTACACGTTCAGCGACACCTTCTGGTACTCCGCCGTTGAAGGTGAAGTGTATGCCTACTCTTCGGCTTTCACCGCCGTCGTGTTCTGGCTCATACTGAAGTGGGAAGACCATGCCGACGAACCGCATGCCGACCGTTGGCTCGTTCTCATCTTCTATATGATAGGCCTTAGCATCGGTGTACACCTGCTGAACCTGCTGTGCATACCGGCCATCGTTCTCGTCTATGTCTACAAACGATATCCGAATATCGAAGTGAAAGGCTCACTCCTCGCCCTCGCCGTATCAGCACTGCTCATCGCCGGTGTACTCTATGGCGTCGTGCCAGGCATCATCACCGTAGGAGGATGGTTCGAACTGCTCTTCGTCAACGTATTGGGATGTCCTTTCAACACGGGAGAAATCATCTATATCATACTCCTCGTGGCCATCGTCATCTGGGCTATTTGGGAAACCTATCAGGAGAATAGCGAGAAACGCGAGAACATCGCCTTCCTGCTTGCCGTGGCCATGCTTGGCATACCTTTCTACGGATACGGATGGAAAGCCGTTGCCTTCGGCATCGCCGGACTGGCCCTGCTGTGGTTTATCCTGAACTACAAGAAGGTTGTCGACAAGAGACGCATCGCCGTCGTCACCTCACGCATGAAGAACACCATGCTGCTCTGCATGCTCATGCTGATGATCGGCTACTCCTCCTATGCGCTCATCGTCATACGCTCGGCTGCCAACCCGCCCATGGACCAGAATTCGCCGGAGGACATCTTCACCCTCGGCAGCTATCTCAGCCGCGACCAGTATGGCGACCACCCGCTGTTCTACGGTCCTGCCTACACGTCACAGGTGGCCTTCGACGTAGAAGGCAACATGTGCATCCCCAAGCGCATCGACAAGGCTCCCATCTACAGCCGCGTGGAGAAAGCATCGCCTGACGAGCCCGACCGCTATTTCGTCGTCAGCCACAAGGCCGAATATAAATACGCCCAGAACATGCTGTTCCCTCGCATGCACGATGCCAAGTATGGCAGTGAATACGAGAGCTGGCTGGGAGGCGTCAAAGGATATGAAGTCCCCTACGACAGATGTGGTGAAGACGTCATGGTGAAGATGCCCACACAATGGGAAAACATCAAATTCTTCCTCTCCTATCAGTGTAACTGGATGTACTGGCGATACTTCATGTGGAACTTTGCCGGACGACAGAACGACCTGCAAGGCAACGGCTCCATTGACAAAGGAAACTGGCTAACCGGTTTCAACTGGTTCGACAACCACGTCCTCGGACTCGGCGACCAGACCAAGATGCCCGACGAGCTGAAGAACAACAAGGGCCACAACGTGTTCTACTGCCTCCCCCTCCTGCTCGGACTCATCGGACTCTTCTGGCAGGCATACAGAGGCAAGCGCGGCATACGGCAATTCTGGGTGGTGTTCTTCCTGTTCTTCATGACAGGCCTCGCCATCGTCTTCTATCTGAACCAGACACCACTGCAGCCACGTGAACGCGACTATGCCTACGCAGGATCCTTCTATGCCTTCGCCATCTGGTGCGGCATCGGTGTCGCTGCGCTCATCGACTTGCTGAAGAAACGCATCAAGATTAACCAGACCATACTCGCCGCCGTCATTGCATTGGCTGCACTATGCATACCTCTGCAAATGGCCACACAGACATGGGACGACCACGACCGCTCAGGCCGATACACATGCCGCGACTTCGGACAGAACTACCTGATGACGTTGCCCGACGAAGGAAACCCCATCATCTTCACGAACGGCGACAACGACACCTTCCCCCTCTGGTATAACCAAGATGTAGAGGGCGTACGCACCGATGCACGTGTATGCAACCTGTCCTACCTTCAGACCGACTGGTACATCGACCAGATGATACGGCCGGCCTACGACTCACCGGCACTGCCTATCACATGGCCGCGACTCGACTACTGCGTAGGAACCAACGATGCCGTTTCCATCGAGCCGAAGGTAAAACAAGCCGTTCTCGCCTACTATGCCAACAGCCCTGAAGCTGCCAAGGCAAAATTCGGCGAAGAACCCTTCGAGGTGAAAAACATCATGAAGTACTGGGTGAGAAACCGTGACGAGGAGTTCCACCTGATACCCACCGACACCCTCTATGTCACCATCGACAAGGAGGCCGTCAGGAAGAGTGGCATGCTGATGGCCAGCGACTCCATCCCCGACCGCATGACGATATCGCTGAAAGGTCGCCGCACCATCTATAAAGGCGAACTCATGATGCTCGAGATGATTGCCAATGCCAACTGGACACGCCCCATCTACGTAGCCAACTCCGTAGGTCCCGAAAACTACCTGAACCTCGGCGAGAACTTCGTTCAAGAGGGACTGGCCAGCCGCATCACCCCCTTCTCCACCTACTATACCAACGAGCGCGGAGACCTCATACCCGTCAATGGCACCAAGAACTTCGATACGGAGAAGGTCTACGACAACGTCATGAAACGTTTCAAATGGGGTGGCATGGAGAAACCGGGACTCTACCTCGACGAGACCGTCACGAAGATGTGCATCTCCCACCGCAGACTCATGGCACAGCTGGCCATCAACCTCGCCCTCGAAGGCGACACCACACGCGCCAAAGAAGTCCTCGACAAGTGTGCCAAGGTATTGCCTACCTACAACTTCCCGATGGACTATATCTCCGGCGGCAGTGACCTCATCAAGGCTTACCTCCTCGTGGGCGACAATGCACACGCCGAAGAAATTGCCGACGCCATCTGGACACGATCATGCCAGTATCTGGACTTCTACCTCTCACTCGAAGGCGGACAGTTCTACTCCATGGTCTACGACTGCCAGCGCCACATCCTCTTCATGCAGGCAAGCAACGAACTCATCAAAGCAGCCAACAGCGACAAAGCCGAGAAGCGCCTCGATGAACTCGACATGTACTACACCAAATACATCCAGAAGGGCGGTCAGCCGCTGCAGTAGACACACGACGACAACAGCTTAGCAACAACATGATTATCGAACAACCCGCCAAGTGGCTCAGATGGCTGTACCCTCGGGCCACTTGGCGAATGGACAACAACGACAGGGCCGTCTATCTCACCTTTGATGACGGCCCTATCCCTGAAGCCACACCGTTCATCCTCGACACCCTCAAAGTCTATGGGGCAAAAGCAACATTCTTCGTCGTCGGACAGAACGTCAGCAGACATCCCGAACTCTACCAGCGCATCATCAGCGAAGGACACAGCACAGGAAACCACACCTACAACCACCTCGGCTCCCTAAAGCACTGGACCACCACATATATATTTAATGTACACAAGGCACAAATCACCATGAGGGACAGTGCCCAGGGACAACGCAAAATGTCACCGCCACTCTTCAGACCGCCACACGGATGGATGAGATGGAGCATATACTATTGGCTCAGCAAAGAATACCGCGTCGTCATGTGGGACCTCGTCACACGCGACTACTCAAAATGGCTCAATGCCGACGACGTGCTGGACAATGTCAAACGGTATGCACGAAACGGATCAATCATCACCTTCCACGACTCCCTCAAAAGCATAGAGAAACTACACACCGCACTACCTGCCGCACTACAATGGCTCAAGGAACAAGGATATGAATTCAAAACCTTTTGACAACGGGACCGAAGTCCTGCTACACGCCTGTTGCGCACCATGCTCGTCAGCCATCGTCGAATGGATGATGAACAACGGCGTGAAGCCTACCATATTCTATTACAACCCGAACATCTACCCCTTCGAAGAATACAACATACGCAAAAACGAAAGCAAACGACACGCAGAAAGCCTCGGCATCAGATGGATCGACGGCGACTACCGACACGATGACTGGCTGACCTGCGTAAAGGGACTCGAGGGAGAGCCCGAGCGTGGACAGCGATGCCTGCAATGCTTCCGCATGCGCCTGCTCGAAACAGCAAGGAAAGCACAAGAACTCAACATCACATGGTTCACCACCACTCTTGCATCGTCAAGATGGAAGAACATCGAGCAGATTAACAACGCCGGACACTATGCCGAAACGTTAGTACCCAACACACAGTTCTGGGCACAGAACTGGAGAAAGGGGGGACTGCAGGAAAGGAGAAACCAACTCCTGCGCGAATACCAGTTCTACAACCAACAATACTGCGGCTGCGAATTCAGCCAACGCAACGCTCAGGAACGAAAAGTGAATAACGAAAAAGACCCCGCACCCCAAGACACCCAAACAACCTGACAGAGGATGCGCGTGACACAGAGCGCGCAACAAACTGAAGTTGATACGCTCTTTGAGCGGTTTGATCCTACCGAGGGTACAAGCACCACTTGTTCCCTCGTTTTTTTTTATTGCTGTCCGGTAAACTTTTCTTTTATCTTTGATATTCCCTGTATA